>NZ_JAEDCO010000009.1 GCF_016294135.1 Methanobrevibacter ruminantium | reverse complement strand
AATAATAATAATAATAATAATAATAATAATAATAATAATAATAATAATAATAATACTTTAAAAAATTCTAAAAATGTTTAAAAATAATTAAAAATTAAAAAATTTAAAAAAAAGAAAAAAGAATAAAATAAATTTATTCATGTAATGCATTGTATAGAACTGGCAAGAATGCACCTACATCAGTTACAATACCGACAACTTGTGCACTGCCTCTATCTGCAAGTTTAGTAACGGTAGATGGGTTAATGTCTACACAGATACTTTTTACTCTTGAAGGCAATAGATTACCAGTTGCAATGGAATGCAACATAGTTGAAATCATAATGACCATGTCAACTTCCTGAGCATACTTACGCATTAATTTTTGTGACTCAACAGTGTCAGTAATCACATCAGGAAGAGGTCCGTCATCACGAATGGAACCTGCCAATACAAATGGAACATCGTTTTTAATACATTCATACATGATTCCGCTTTTTAAGGTCCCATCTTCAACAGCTCCCCTAATTGAACCTGAATTATTGATTCTGTTGATTGCTCTCATATGGTGAGTGTGACCGTGAGCAACAACTTCACCGGTTTTTACATTTACACCAAGGGAAGTTCCGAATTGATCACATTCAATATCGTGAGTAGCCAATGCATTTCCTGCAAAGATAACATCAATGAATCCTTCCTTAATGAGCTGTGCAACAATTCCTGCAGAACCGGTGTGAACAATAGCTGGACCTCCAACGAGAGCTATTTTTCCACCATTTGCCTTAACATTCTTGATTTCTGTTGCAACATCATTAATGATGCTCATCATTGGCTTTTCAGAAGAAACTTCACTGTTCATGAATTCAAATACACCTTGCTTTCCTCTTGACCTTTGAGGTGGTGTGATTTTTACTCCTTCTCTTCCAACGACAATCAAGTCTCCTTCTTTAATGTCTGCAATTGGCTTGCAGCTAGCAGTCTTGTTCTCTTCATCAATAACGATAAGACAATCCATTTCAATTTCTTCTACAAGAATCCATTCACCTTTGTAGTAAATATGAGTAACATGATGGCTTGTTGAATAAAAACCTTCTGGAGCTACTTGATCTTTTGGAGAAGGCACTAAATTTACCTCTTCAATTTCAGATATTGAAACCCCAATAAAGTTAAGTTCATCAAGAATAGAATTTAAAATATCGGGAGATTCTGCTGAAACCATTATTTTAGCTTTACTAGTATCAGATTTGCGTTTTCCTATATCAAACTCTAGTATATCAAAGTCTCCACCGTTATCCATGATAATATCCATGGTTTTAGGAAGAGTTAAAGAATCGATGATATGACCAGACAATTCTATTTCTCTCTTATACATCAAAAATCTCCTTAGTTTTTATAATTTTGTAAATATAATTAATAATATTATTAATTTTTTATTTTTGTAAAAATGACTTTAATTACTTTAATAATTTTAATTTTACTTATATGATTTTACTTATATAGTAAATAATAGATTATAATTAGAATATGTGTTTAAGTAATATTTATATTATTTGTTAAATGAGAATGGAAAATAAAATAGTTAAAAATAATTAATGATTTAAAATTGAATGATTGATAAATGATTGAAAAAAATAATTAAAAGTTTAAGCGAATAAAGTCAAGAAGTCATAAATCATTTTAGCTGCAAGAACAGCTGTGATATCTCCTAATTTATCGCTTGCAACCTCTACAAGGTCAAATCCAATAACATCAATAGCTTCATTACTTGCCAATGCTTCAAAAATGTTTTCAACATCAACAGGATGCAATCCATTTGGAGTTGGATTTCCTACAGATGGTGCAAATGCCGGATCAATTACATCCATATCAATGGAAACGTAGACTTTTCCTTCTAATGAATCAAGCTTTTCCAAAAGAGTGTCAAAATCATCAAAAAGGTCTTTTGCCAAAAAGCTGGTGATATTCCCTTGAGATTCAACAAATTCATTTTCTTCAATTGAAAATGATCTGATTCCTATTTGAATCAATTCCTTTGGATTTAAATCATGAACTCTTCTCATGATTGTAGCGTGTGAATCCTTTTCTCCAATGTATGTATCGATAATATCTCTATGAGCATCTAAATGGATGATTGTAACATCAGACAAATCATCATTATCTTCCAAATTCGCTAATGCCTTGATGGATCCAATGCTTACGCTATGTTCACCGCCAATGATAATCGGCTTGATATTGGATTCAATCAACTCTTCCACAGCATCTTTAAGAGAATCACAGGTTTTTCTGCAGTTCCCATGAACGACATTCAGGTCTCCGCAGTCATAGAATTCCCCATCCAAAAGCTTTTCGAATGTTGAATTGTATTGCTCAAATCCAAATGATGCCTCTCTAATGATTGTAGGACCATACCTTGAACCATGATGGTAGGAACAAGTGCTGTCAAATGGAACTCCAATTATTCCCCATCTTTTAGATTCATTAGAATCATTAGAATCATTAGAATCACCATTACCTGAATTGTATAAATCTATAGATTCTGCTGAAAAAGCAAATTTCCATGGTTCATAAGTATTGAAAAGCATTTTATCACTTGATTTAATAATTTTTAATAATTCTTATTTTTGAATTTATCTTGAAAAATAATTAATTAATTGATTAATTGAATGTTTGAATATCTCAGTTAATCAAGTAATTAATTAAAAATAGAATAAATAAAAAATAAAAAAAGTTTGATTTGATTTGATTTGATTTGATTTGATTTGAAAAAAGATTGAAATCGGATTTTAAAAAAATCCAGAAAAAGTGTAAAAAAACTAAAAAATCATACTTTTTTAGTTCTCATGATTTTCATATTGCCTAAAGCAATGATATATTCTACACCTAAGTCAGTACCTACAGCACCTCTGATTTCTTCATCGAATTCAGCAGGTATAGGTAATTCAAAGGTTTCGAATGATTCTAAGTCCATGATTTGAACTTGGTCACCCATAACAGCTAAAATTTGACCGATTCTTTTGTCAAGAATAGGTACTTCCACTTTAGTGTCCACAGGTTTTACTAAACTTCTTTTTTGACCATCAAAAATACCAACAGCTTCTAATCTTGCTTTTGCAGCTCCATGTTTACCGGGAGATGAAGTGGTTAAGCTAGTTACTTTAGAAGCTTCTCCGTCTAATACAATATATTTTCCGACTTTTACGGTTTTAAGTTCTACAACTTTGGTTGACATTAAAATAACCTCACAATAATAATTAAAAATAAATTTAATTGAAATTTATTTATTTAATTTCATTTTTCTGAAATTAAATACGATTAACCTAATAAAATATAGATTAATAATATATTAATTTAAAATTATATATAAACTTTCGTATGAAAAATATGTCAAAAGGGAATATCCAGAATAATATTTTATAAATTAATATATTATAAAAGATAAATATTATTTAAGATAAAAAATTTTTTTAATAAAAATGGGATAAATAAACGATTGAAAAATAAAAAAAAAAAAATAAAAAATAAAAAAAATAATCGGAATAATTTATCAGAAATTTTAAAATAAAGTGGTATTATGAGAATAGCTATTGTTTCAGGTTCAAGTGAAGGCCCAACAGAATTGAATGCTTTTGATAATGCTTTATATGAAGCGGAAATTGGTGATGTGAATTTAATAAAGGTATCCAGCATGCTTAGAGCCAATGCTAAAGTTGAAAAATTGCCTAAATTGAAAGCAGGATCAATGGTGAACTGCGTTTTATCAAGCTTGACTTCCGACAACAAAGGAGATGAACTAATTGCTTGTGTTGCAGTGGCTATTGGCGAAGAATTGGGATGTGTCGTTGAAGCAAATGGAACCAATCAAAATCCAGAAGACATCAAGAACGAAGCAATAGAAATGGTAAAGTACATGATGGATAAGAGGAATGTGAAGATTAAGGAATTGATTGTAGAGGAAGCGCATCACACTGTGAAGGAAATAGGATCTGCAATAGCTGCAGTCATTTACATTACTGATGATATTTTAGAGCGATAATAAAATTTTATAATCAAGCAAAACATGATTGAGGGGATAGTATGAATCAAGAGGATATAGATATTTGCAGAAAAATTGCTACCACAGTTTTTGAAAAAGTGGAAAATCTCCTTGAAGGACAAGTGGGAAATCCTAAGGCTGGAGAATTTGTTAAAATAGGTGCAGACGGCACCCCTACATCTTACATTGACATCATAGCAGAAGATGAGGTAATCAAACTCCTTAAGGATGCTGATTTTGAATCTTATTTGATCAGTGAAGAGATAGGGGAACTTAAACTAGGAAAAGGAAAACAGGAAACTATCAGTCTTAGTGAAGAATTGCTTAATAATGTTCCAAAAACCAAAAAGGAAAGAGAAGACCTGGATAAACCCAGATTCATATTCTTAATCGATCCCCTTGATGGAACAAGCAATGCAATCAAGAACATTCCAGCATATGGTATGTCAATTGCAGTGGCAAATGTGCCAGAAGGAAGAGAAGCAACCTTAAATGATGTTCAACTTGGATTCGTGAAGAATTATGCTAATGGAAACTTCTACGAAGCCATTAAAGGAAACGGAGCAAAAAGAAATGGGAAACCAATGACACCAAGCAGTGAAACAGACTTGACAAAAATAAGCCTTGGAGGATTTACCAAAAGCAAAACATTATCAGTATCCAAATTAGTGGACACTGCAAGAAGAATGAGAGTATTAGGTTCTGTAGTGCTTGAACTTGCTTATGTTGCAAGCGGAAAATATGATGCGTTTCTTGATTTGAGAGGAAGTAGGATCATCGATATCGCTGCTTCAAAGCTTATCGTAGAGGAAGCCGGAGCTATTGTAACCGATAAGTACGGTGAAAAATTAGACAGCAGATTAAGCATCTACGAAAAGGCAGTTGTTGTAAGTGCAGGAAATCCTGACTTGCATAATCAAATAATCAAAATCATAAACAATGACGAATTGGATAAGATTCAAAGCGTTGCAATCGTCAGTAGAGTTGACGAGTATAAATCAGTGCTGTTTTCACTTAAGATCTTTGAGACATTGATTCAAAAAAATATGGAAACTGTTATTGAATCTTCACTTGCAGAAAAGCTGGAAGAAATCAAAGAGAACTCGGAACTCCATAATATCATTGCAAAAACAATGAATGAAACTCCGGAAATCGCTAAGCACATTGAAAGCTTGAATTTCAACTACAACTTCAGGGATTATGCTAAAGAGTTGAATGAACTTAGAACAGATATGGCAATCATTCTTGGAGGGGATGGGACTCTCCTTAGAACCCAAAACCAATTGACCAAGGAAATACCTATTTTTGGAATCAATATGGGTACTGTAGGATTCCTGACAGAAATTGAAGTTGAAAACACTTTCGAAGCTCTTGATGCAATATTAGATGGAGAATGGTCTAAAGAGAAAAGAACACAGATCATCATTTCCCACGAAAACCAAACTTTCCGTGCATTGAATGAAGTTGTAATCATGACTGCAAGACCTGCTAAAATGCTTCATTATGAAATCTCTGTAGACGGGGAAGTTGTAGAGGAATTAAGGGCCGATGGTTTAATCATCTCTACACCCAGTGGTTCAACCGCTTATTCAATGTCTGCAGGAGGGCCTATTGTAGACCCTAAAGTAGGTGCATTCATCATAGTGCCTATTTGTCCATACAAACTTGGAGTAAGGCCATTTGTTGTATCTGATGGAAGTGAAATCAGAATCAAGCTCCTCAAAAGAGGCAAGAAAGCGATTTTCGTAATGGATGGTCAAATTCAAAAAGAAGTGAATTATATGGAAGAGCTCGTAATCAAGAAATCAGAAAAAGACGTTTACTTCATGAGAATCAATAAGAAATACTTCTATAAGAAAGTTAAGGACAAACTTAATGAAGGAGGATTAGACAGCATCAACAGAGTATTATAAATGCTCTAACACTAATCTTTCCATTTATTTATTTAAAAAAAATCAATTTTAATTTTATATTTCTTCTTTTAAAGCAATTTATACTAATTATTTAAAGATGTGAAACAATGAATGTTTTTTTAGTTGATTTGACCCATGGAGGAGTCAAGATATCCTCAGAACTTGCCAAATCAGGAATTTATGAAAATGTATTTGCATATGACTTATACAATACATTGAAAAGTGAAGATGAAAATCTCTTACTCACTTATGATGTAAACATAATAAAAGATTTGGACTCATTTAAAAATCAGCTAAAATTAAATTCCATTAAAAGGATTGAAGAAAAAGCTAGAGAAAAGAGTGAAGAAGAAGAGATAGAAGAAATAGAAAAAAAAGATCTGATAATCAATCCAATTCACTCCTCATTAAACATTTATGAATTATTGATTGAAATAGCAGATATGATTGGCTCAGATAAGGACAGCGTATTGAATCAATATGATATTATCAACCATCATCAAGCTACAGAACTTGTTTTATCCCTCTGGAAAGAGGAAACAACTGATCAGAATATAAAGACAATAGAAATAACTGGTGTTAAAGGAAAAACAAGTGTTTCATTCCTCTTAAAGGAAATATTTTTAGAAAACAACAAAGACACATTGTTATTATCCAGTTTAGGAGCTTATCTATTTAGAAAAAATAATGATAATGAGCAAAAGCTTATTTTACAAAAGGATATAAGCATTACCCCTGCAAATATCATAAACACCATCCAACTGGCTAAAAAGATAGCAAACCCTAAATGCAGCACATTTCCAATATGCGATAAGAATCGGGATTTAGAGGAAAGGATGGAAGAAAGTGAGATTCAGGAAGACTTTAATGAAAATCCATATGCTGATTTGAATTATGAAATGGCTATTTTTGAAAATTCATTAGGAATTTGCGGTTTGGCAGACATTGGAATCTTAACTAACCTGGTTGAAAACTATTCCATCGCAAAAGGCCAATCAGATGCAAGAAACGCTAAAAGGCAAGTCTTCAAATCCCCATCAGTTGTGATTGAATACGAAACCTTGAGTGAATTCTATCCAAATGAAAAAGAGGAATATGAAGAGAAAATAAATAGCTTTTCCTTAACTGACACAGATGCAAATGTCTACTGCGAATCCATTGATTATGATATCGAAAACACAAGTTCCAGAATAATTTATCATGACTTGAAAACTATTGATAGAAAATTAATTAATGGTAAACTTGATGTAGATTGCTTTGCACCAGGACCCCATCATATTCTAAACGTTTTAGCAGCTTCAACAACTGCACTTGCATTAGGCATAGACGAGGAAACCGTTCAAAATGCTTTATCAAACTTTAAAGGAATCGATGGGAGAACAAATGTGAGAGAAATCGATGCTGAAAAGGGCTTAAGGATAATTGAAGAGATCAATCCAGGAATCAATACAAAAGCTATCGAAAGTTCAATAAACATGATAAAGAACATTGACGATTATTATATAATAATTGGCGGAAAGTATGGAGTTACATGTGAAGAGATAGATGAAGAGAAGCTATCAGAATTTTTACATGAATACTTGAAAAATAATCCAAATACCAATTTAATTTTAACTGACGAAGTTGGGAAGAGTTTAGAGAATAAAATCAATGCATTGAATGAAAATAAGTTCAAAATAGAATTTATTGAAGATTATCAAGAAGCTCAAAATCAAGCAATAGCGAATAATAAAAATATCCTATTCATCTATAGATCTAATTATTCACAAGTTTCTAAACGATAAAATCAAAATAAAAAAAAAAAATATTAAAAATTTAAATAATTTTATTAAGAATAATTTACAAAATTAATATGTTAAAGATTAAAACTAAAGATTAAAACAAGGATTTAATCCAATTTAATCTATTAAATCAATTTTATAAATTCACAAATTTTCATATAAAAAGCTAAGGCGAATCAAATGATTGTTGGAACTAGAGGAAGTAAACTTGCACTTGTACAGACAGACTACATCAGAAGCTGTTTATACAATATCACTGGAGAAGAAGTAGAAAAGAATATCATAAAGACCAAAGGGGACAAAATTACAAATTCCCAGTTATATAATATGGATTCTAAAGGACTTTTTACAAGAGAACTTGACAATGCACTCCTTGATGAGGAAGTGGATTTTGCAGTTCACAGCCTAAAGGATGTGCCTACCGAATTAAATGAGGATCTTGAAATTGTTGCAGTTCCTCCAAGGGAAAGTCCTAACGAAGTGCTTATTTCAAACTACAGCTGGAGCGAACTTGAGGAAGGTTCCACACTTGGAACAAGCAGCTTAAGGAGAGAAGCATTCTGCAAGCTCCATGACAAGGACTTTGAATTGAAACCAATCAGAGGAAATGTCGAAACAAGAATCAAAAAGGTCATGGATGGAGAAGTTGATGCAACAATCATGGCAGAAGCAGGATTGAATAGATTAGGCCTTCAAGAATACATTAAAACAAAGTTCCCAACAGATTATATAATGCCTGCAGCAGGCCAAGGCGCTTTAGCAGTGATAACTAGAAAAGACAGTGAATTTAAAGAGACAATAGCTAAATTAAACCATTATTTCTCATTCCAGGAAGTGCTTGCTGAAAAGACTATCCTTGAAGAGATAGGTGTAGGTTGCCAATGGCCAATTGGAGCAATAGCTGGAATAAAAGACAAGAAGCTAGAGCTTAATTCCATCTTGCTTGATAAGAATGGGGAGATCCTATATCAAGAGACAATTAGAGGAAGCATAAGGGAAGCTGAGGAAATGGGAAGGAAAATAGGCAAAAACATGCTTGAATTCCTTTAAAATAGCTAAAAATCCTTTAATTGGATTTAAAAAAATTCAATTATCTTAAGATTTTTTTAATTGAAATTGCATTTCATGAAAAAACTTGAATTTTCATGAAATCAAAAATTATCAAAATTCAAAAAATGGTTAAAAATTCTTAAAAATCAATTTATCCTATTTTTTATATTATTTTAAGTAAATTAACCATTGATTCTTTTTTATTTTAAATATTAATCAGTATAATAGCGATTATAATAATTATTAAGAAAAAATTATATGAAAAAATATAAAATTTTAATAATATTTATAAGTTATAAAACACAAAAATATAGTTGAATAATTGGAGGAATATCTTTGAGAACTATAAATGTTGGAGTTATAGGTGTAGGTGCAATGGGATATAACCATGCACGTGTATATTCGAAATTGGAAAATGCCAATCTCGTGGCAGTGGCTGATGTAGTAAAGCCAACCTTAGATAAAGTTGTAAAAAAATATAAGACAAAAGGTTACTCTGAAATCGAAGACTTATTGAAAGACCCTGAAATTGAAGCAGTAAGTGTTTGTGTACCAACAACCTTCCACCACGAAGTTGTTATGGAAGCCATTAAACATGGAAAACACGTTTTAGTAGAAAAACCAATCGCTTTTACTGCTGAAGAAGCTGAAGAAATGATTAAAGCTGCAAAAGAAGCAGGTGTAAAGCTTGCAACAGGGCATGTGGAAAGATTCAATCCTGCAGTGCAAAAAGCTAAGGAACTCATTGAAAATGAAGTTATCGGTGACTTAGTAACAATTTCAGCTAAAAGAGTAGGTCCTTTCCCACCAAGAATCAAGGATGTGGGAGTGGCTATTGACCTTGCAATTCACGATTTAGATGTAATGAACTTCTTGATTGAAGCACCTGTAAAACAAGTTTATGCTACTATGAGCAGCATTTTAGATCAATCTGACTTTGAAGACCATGCAGAAATCATGATTAGCTTTGATGAAGATATTACAGGCATTTTAGAAGTAAACTGGTTAACTCCATACAAACGTAGACAAATCGAAATTACCGGTACTGATGGAATAATCACCATTGACTACATTGACCAAAGCATTGAAGTTTATGGTAAATTTGCTCAAGACATTCAAATCAAACCAGCAGAGCCATTAAGTGAAGAATTGAATTCATTCCTATGTAAAATCGAAGCGGATGAAGAACCTGAAATTACTGGTGAAGATGGGCTTAAAGCTCTTAAGATGGTTCTTGCAGCAAACAAGTCATCTAAAGAACACAGTCCAATCAATTTTAGATAAAAGTTATTCCAATTCATTTAATAAACTAAATAACTCAAAGATTCCTAAAATATTTAATGAAATTTATGATTAATGAGGTAAAAAAATGAACCAAGATCTTATTAACAGAGCTCAGGAACTTAGAAACCATGGATTCACAACTGGTGAAATAGCTGATGAGCTTAATGTATCAATGGATACTGCACAATGGTTAACATTACAAAGAAAAGAAGAGCCTGCACAAACAGAAGCACCTGTTGACATTGCAATTAACTGGAACAGTTTAGGAGGTAGTGCAAGCAGACTCAGATACGTTGCAGCAGCTTTAAGTGACATTGCATTGAAACATGGTGAAATTGACCTTGTTGTAGGAATTGCAACCAGTGGAGTTCCATTTGCAACCATGATGGCTGACGTAATTGAAGAATTGACTGGAACCACAACATGCATATCTATTTTCCACCCTAAAAAACACAGAACCAACCCAGCTAACAGCGATGAAGGGGCTATAAGCAGCAACTTTGGTACTGTAGAAGGTAAAAGAATAGTTATTGTTGATGACGTAACTACCAGTGGTGACACAATTACTGATGTAATTAAAGTAGTTAAAGACCATGGTGGAAATCCAATTGTAGTAACTGTTTTAATCGATAAATCAGGACTCGAAGAAGTGGATGGAGTCCCAATCGAATCATTAATTAAAGTAAGTCAATTAAGATAATTAACTTACTTCTTATTTCTTTTTTTTTAACTTTTTTTAAAAAATTTCTTCAATTTAATAATCCTATTTTAATTAAAACTTATTTTAGAAAATATTCATTAAAATTACATATTCATAGTTACATATAATTATATACTGAATTTGAATATTAATTATAATATTAAAATCTTAAAAAAATAAAGGTTGTTCAATTTACTTAAATCTTAATGGGTGTGATGGAATGGAAGATGAAAAACCAAAAGGAATATTTAATAAAAAATGGATTTTAATTATTCTTGCATTAATAATCATAATAGCAGGATTAGTATTTTTATTAACTCCCAAGTCGATACTGACATAGAATGCAGTGGTGTTGATTATTCTAATCCAAATGGCACAGAAGAGATACATATTTTCTTGAGTTACACTGACCACTCAAATGATACGTCAAAAAGGATTGAAATTGAGAATAAAACTATTCTTGTAAATTTAACTGATGAACAAAACATTACAAAGGAATATAATTTAACTACTGATGGATGGGGAGAAGGATATATGGAGAATTTAAAAAATGGAACTTATAAAGTTTCAGCAATTTTCCCAGGGGATAACAAATATAAGCAATCAATAGAATATGATGAGTTTACTATAAAATATTTTAAACCATTAAATGTCACAACAAATAACACAACATATTACAAATATAATTATACTACCCAACCAAAATATCAAACAAGATATGTTGTACGTTATGTTTATGTATAAAAATAGTTTATAAAAAAATTTAAGTGAAATTTCATTATAAAAAATGAAATTTTAGTTTTTTACTTATTAAAAATAAAGCTTTTTTATTTTATTTATTTCCAAAATCATCCCAGAAATGAGTTTGGAAAACACTTTTTTTACTAAGCTCCTCTAATTTCAAGAATAATTTCCAAGGCATGGACAAGTTCATGTATTCATCTGGAATCAATCTTCTCATATGAGCTCTTGCTGCAAAGTCAAGCGGACTTAATACAGGAACGGGATCATCACTCCCATTTTGCTCAAAAGTGAATGCACCAATAGCTTGACAAGCAGATGCCTGAGGAGTCATTATATGAGCGCTTTCAGTTCTGAATGAACCGTTCAATTGAAGAATTGCAGATAATTCCATAGTGTTTAATGTGAATACGACAGAATCTGGAATTTCCCCTTCTTCAAGAAGTTCTATCGGCTTGAAGATTACATACTGTCCTTCATCATATAAAGGCCTGTTCTTGATGTTTTCATAAGCTGTATCAAAATCTGAAAAGATTCTTTCCCCTTTCTTAAACATTTCCTGAGTTGGCTTCGGCATGAAGCTTAACCTATGAAGAAATGCATCCTTATCTTTAGCTGATTCTGTACCTAAAGATAAAAATGTAGCTTGAAATGCTCTGTCTTCATCTGTCTTGAATCCAGTTCCCCAACCAAAACCTGCAGACACTCCTCCGCAAGTTATGTTTTCACGACCAAAAGCAGTGACTTTTCTCTTAGCAATGGTTTGCCCAACAAGAGACATTACACAACCGCCTCTACCTGCTTTAGGAGCCAACGCATCATCTGGCTTTTCATCAGCTTTAATTAAGACAATAGGATCAAATTGCCCATTTAATTCCTTTACAATATTGAATTCCATTTTAAAACAACCCTTAAATTAATTTATATAATTAATTCTAGATTTATGCAATGAAATATAAAGATTTTACTATTTAAATGAAAATAGATAATTATTAATCAAATTAAGTATTTTTACTACATTTAAAGATAAAAAACTGTCAAAATTAACAAAATCAAGTTACTTCCCAGTTACAAAAAAGATTTAAATATATACGAACAATAATTAATATAAGAAAGAAAGATGATTCATGAGGTTAAAGATGAAAGAATTTGATAAAAACATTGAAATAGATTTTCTCATAAATGAATTGATTTCCACCAATGAAAGAATAGACAATAATATGGAAATCCCTAATGACTATGAAGAAAAGAGAAAATTGCTTAGAGCATTGATGAATACAAAAACCCCAGTTCATTTAAGTGATAAATTCTATGAGATTAAAGACAAGATTCTCAGTGAAGAAACAAGCAATAAGGATTTGGTTTCATGTATGGACATAAATCCGATTAGCCAGAATCATGATGAAATAGAGTCAAAGATAGCATTGTGGCAAGGAGACATAACTTGCCTTAAGGTGGATGCAATTGTAAATGCAGCTAATGGTCAAATGTTAGGATGCTTCATTCCACTGCACAATTGCATTGACAATCAGATTCATTCAGCTGCAGGATTCCAGTTAAGAATGGACTGCTATAAAATCATGCAAGAACAAGGCCATGAAGAGCCAAATGGAAATGCAAAAATCACCTCTGCGTATAACCTTCCTTCAAAATATGTCATCCATACTGTAGGGCCTGCAATTACCTATGGACAGGAACCTAATGAAAGGGAAATAAATGAGCTTGAAAGCTGTTATGAATCTTGTTTAGAACTTGCAGAGGAAAATGGGCTAAAATCAATAGCTTTTTGTTCTATATCCACAGGAGTATTCAACTTTCCAAAAGACCAAGCATCCAAATTAGCTATTGAAACTGTAAGGAACTATCTGATGAACAATCCAAATACAAGCATTGAAAGGATAATCTTCAATACATTTTCAGATGAAGCTACAGAAATCTACAGAAGAAATCTAGAATAGGGGGAATTACATGGAAGACTACTATAAAAGAGTGGAAAAATTAAAAGAATTGATTGATGATTCGGATTACATACTAATAGGAGCTGGAGCAGGATTATCAACTGCTGCAGGAGTTGAATATGCAGGAAAAAGATTTACAGACAATTTTCTGGAATTTATTGAAAAATATGGATTCCAAGATATGTACACTTCAATGTTCTACCCATTTAAAAGCCCAGAGGAAAGATGGGCATATTTTGCAAAGCACGTTTATGTAAACAATATTGGAATGGATGGAACCGATCTTTATAAAAAACTCTTCAGCATAGTGAAAGATAAGAATTATTTCGTGATAACAACAAATACTGATGACCAATTCCTGAAATCCGGATTTGACAAGGATAGATTCTTTAGAGCACAGGGAACATACAGCAAAATACAATGCTCAAAAGCATGCCACAATAAACTATATGATGATGAGGAATTGATTTTGGAAATGATGGAAAAGACTGATGGGGACTTGAAAATACCAAGCGAACTTGTTCCAATATGCCCAGTTTGCGGAGAGGAAATGGATTTGAACTTAAGAAAAGACAGTTTCTTTGTAGAGGATGAAGAGTGGCATGAACAGAACAGGAATTACATCGATTTTAGACAAAAGGCACTGAATGGAAAATTGCTCCTTTTGGAATTCGGAATAGGGTTTAACACTCCAATTATAATTCGTTTCCCATTCGATGATTTAGTGAAATCAAATGAAAATGTCAATCTTGTGAGATTCAACAGAAGCCACACAGAATTGACAGTGCAACATAATGGAAATTATTATTTGGTTCCTGAAGATGAACTTGACAATTATGTTTCTCCAGACATTAAAGAGAGATATGTTCCTTTCAAGGAGAGCATTGATGAAACATTGAAAAAAATAAAATATTTTGTGAAGATATGATCTTCCAGAATTACTCCTTATTGGATTTAATCAATCTTTTAATATGCAAATCTGCCCAGACCATTGTTATTGTATTTACAACAATCTCACCAAGGATTATTCCCCACCAAGCACCATATTCTCCATAGCCCAATACAATAGCTAAAAGTATAGCAAATGCAAGAGTGAAAACAGTTTCCCTTAAGATTGTCTGAAACATTGCAGTTATACCATTTCCAGTTCCTTGGAAAACAAATGTTGATGTGCATCCATAACCCATTGTTGGGAAATAAATTACTATCACTGATAGGAATGCAATTAGCGGTGGAGTCAATCTTGTGCTTGTACCTGTGTATGCAAAGACTGAAACTATCTGAGGAGCAAATAGATAAACGACCATAGCAGCTATAAAACCAAATAGAATAGCTATTTTCATGGAATATCTATGAGCAACCAAAATCTCATCATACTTTTTAGCACCATAATTTGCACCTACAACGGATATCAAGGCTGTAGCTATTGCAATGATAGGAGTGGTTGCAATTGTCACAACTCTCCATCCAGTTGAATATACTGCAACAGCATCAGTTGAAGCCACGACAACAAGCAAAAGTGAGAACAATGCCGCAAACAATGCATTGTTTATTAGTTCCAAACTTGCCGGCAACCCCACTTTCAAGATATCAATAGAAATTGATTTGCTAAATCTATAATTGGATAAGAATGGCTTTAAGTAAGTGTCCTTCTTAACATAGAACCAATAAAACAAAATAATATTTACAAGCAATAGGGAAATCAATGTTGCAATAGCTGCTCCTTTAACGCCTAAATTCAGACCATAAATAAAAATCGGGTCTAATACCATATTTAAAATTGAAGAAAAGAGCATTGCATACATTGTCCTGCTTGCATCACCTTCTCCCCTAAGGACCCCATATAAGGCATTTGATAAGATAACAAGAATTGAACCTAAGGATAGGATTACCCCATAATCCATTGCATAGCCAATTGTGCTTCCTGCACCCATTCCAAGCAGAATGTCATTTAGGAAAATAAGTAGCATGATTGTTGCAATTACTGAAATGATTACTGTAATAAAAATAGTATGAATGGCTCCGTTATTTGCCTTCTGCCTATTTTCCTCACCAATATACTTTGATAAGGCAGAGGCAGAACCTGCACCTAAACCATTACCGATTCCCATGAGTGCAATGAAAATAGGGCTTACAAAACCAACACCCGCCAAGGCATCTGCACCTAAGCTAGATACCCAAATGGCATCGATTACGCTATAAAGACTTGTGATAAACAATGAGATGATAAGTGGAATGGACATCTTCCATAACGCCTTCTTAGGATCTCCTAATATGGAATCCACTCCTTGAGAATTTTTTATATTATCGTTCATTTTATCACAAATTCTTAAATTATTTTTATTTAAAAATTAATTAGTTTAAATTGTTTATTACTTATAACTATATATATATTAAACAAAATTTATATAAATAACTATTAAGATGTGGTATTATGAAAGAAAACAATTATGTAATATTCAAAAAACAGTATGGAAACATTAAACATCCAAGAGTAAAGGAATTATCCATCAATTTAAATGGCGTGAAAATATATGAAAAAGAGCAATCAATGATAATCAATATCATCGTTCCGGTAGAAGATTCAACTAAAACTATGAACTACTTTGAGGAATTTAACTTGGGAGAAGACATTCAGTTCAATATTGCAGGAACTGGAGACTTTGAATGCATATTCAGAGGAATCTCACCAGTGATTGATAAAAATAGCTATTCCTCATTTTCAATTACAGTTCAAGAAAAAGAACCTCAAGACTAGATGAGAGGATAAAAATTAAATTATGTTGAGCAGTTGCTGATTCTTACAAACATCATATGAAAAAACATAATAATCACAAAAGCGGAAAATCACAAAATAAATTCTATTAATTTAAATAAAAATGCGACCAATATTTTCAATAGTTATTCTTTAGAATATTAATTTAATCAAACATCCACTTCATTATTTTATATCTAAAACTTTTTTTAAAAAACAAAACAAACCTTATCAACATCACCCATGCCATAATAGCAAATTTATTAAAATTTTATAAAAATTATAAAAATAAAGAATTGGAAATTTTAAAAATTTTTCAAACACTGCTTTTAAGAAAATTTTTTTATTGAACTATTTTAAAGCTTATTTTTCAATATAAACATCTATAAAAAAGACTTTATAGGATTTAAAATTTACCAAAAAATTACGAAATGATATCAATATTAAAATAAAGTTGTAAAATTGCTTTAATTTTATTATAATATCCTAAAAAGTTTTTATAAACGATAATAATTTATATTATGAAGATAAATAAAAAAATAAAGAACATTAAGCATTATTAAGGTGAAATATATGATTGATGAAATTTTTCAAGAGTATAAAAAGCAGGAAAATGACAACATCATCCTTATGACAAAGCACTTTGGAATTGATGTGGAGTGTCTCCTGTATCCAAATATAAACAACGATTTGATAGTCATTTTAGATAGTGTTAATCTCTTAAATGAAGAAGTGGATTCCTTTAAGCTTATAGATGTTTTTTATGAGAAAATTATTAAGGAAGGGATATTATTGGGCATTGGCTTTGGCAAAGCTCATATGATAAAGAAAATCTTGGAATTTCCTCTAAGCAAAAGTGAAATTTTTGATATAAATCTAAAGGAATACCATGAATATTATCCTCCTTTTGATGAATCAAAATCCGATTTTGAAAAAGTTGAGGAAGATGGGATTGGAAGACTCAAAGTATCTGTAAATGATGATCCAAGCAAACTTGAAGTTGAAATATCCGCAGTTGCATACATCTCCAAAATAATTGATGATAACCATAAGGAATTGAAGAAGATTCTTTTTGAAGAGTTCTTAGATGAATTTGAAATAGATAGGAAAAAAGCCAAATTTACAGCAAATAAAAAGATTCGAATTGATGGTGAAAATTTAAGGCCATTAATAAAATCCAGATTTTTCAAAGAGAAAAGAGGGAAATATAAAATCAAGAAGATAATCGAAGACTACTTTGAATACATGATAGATATGGGTTTGGATATAGGAATCAGAACCGGACTGAGATTGGTTATTGAAGATATTCAAAGGGACATCATACCTTATGAGCTA
Source organism: Methanobrevibacter ruminantium (assembly GCF_016294135.1). Classification (NCBI taxonomy): domain Archaea; kingdom Methanobacteriati; phylum Methanobacteriota; class Methanobacteria; order Methanobacteriales; family Methanobacteriaceae; genus Methanobrevibacter; species Methanobrevibacter ruminantium. The sequence goes on along the minus strand of NZ_JAEDCO010000009.1, from coordinate 33,858 downwards.
TTGGAAAACTTATCCGAAACTGAAACGATGATGTATATTCAAAAGGAGCATAGCGATTATATCTATAAGAAATACGACACCAAAGTCAGCATTTAAATCTATGGATATGGAATTAATGGAATAATTGGAATAAATGAAATTAATGGATTTATGGATTCATGGGGGTGTTTATAAAAGGAATTTATGAATCAAAAAGGTGAAATCATGAGCTATTTAATAAATGAAATCTATGAACTTTACGAAAAGCATTTGGAAATAACAGAACCTGTATTGAAAAACATGGGAGTTGAAGACAATATTCACAATTATCTTATTGATGTGAATATGGATCTTGAAATATTGCTTGAATCCAATGACATAATCCGATACGAATATGATGAGCTTCAAGAGAAAATTAAGCAGGCATATGATGAAATATTCAAGGAAGGAATACTATTTGGAATCATAGTCGGAAAAATCATCAAGCTAAACAATTGCTTGGAAGATAAGGAGAAGTACAATGAATATCTGTGTAGAAACTATGATTACTACACAGAATACAGCTTTAAGATAGATTTCTTCAAAAAGGTAATTCCTCCAATAAAAATCAGAAAATCAACAAGGGAAAGCAGTCCGAGACAATTGAATTACAGAAACAAGAAGTATGAGGAAAAAAGGAAAGTGAATGGAATCAATGTAAACTGTGAGGAAATCAAGGATTCATATTACACCATCAATGAAGAGATAATTATATATAAGAGAAGAATTGAAGAAGATGGAATAATGAGATTCCTTGAGGATGAGGAAATTGATGATGAGATAAAAAATCAATATTCAAACATAAATGACAAGTTATTTGAAAAGCTCTTTAATATCCTAGAAGTCAATCTGAACAATGCCGAGAGAGCTTGTCAAAATTATTATCGCTTCGACACATTTACAGCCCATGACATGTTTGTATCCAATCTGTTTGCAAACTTAGAAGGAGAATTTGAAGCTAGGGAACTGATTAATTTGTACTTAAAATATGTCTTCTTTAAAGGAATTGACATTGGAATATTAAATGGAAAAATGTTTTTTGTATATGATATTCAAGAGGGATTCTTGAATTACTATAAAATACAGAACATGAACAGTGAAGAAAAAAGCAGATATTTGATTAAAGAATTGTTTGATTAGGTTTTTATAAGAACGTGAAAAATTAAAAAAAAAAGAATAAAAAGATAAAAAGTTAAAAAAATAAACTTTTTAAATTAGATTAAAAATTATTGAATCTTTTGACCGCAATTGGTACAGAAATTGTCTCCAGAACCAATTTGAGTTCCACATTTCGGACATACATTGGCTTTTGAAGCATTAGGGGTAGTCGGATTTGCTTTACCGTATTCTGCTGTTGGTTTAGCATCACCGATTACAGGCCCTTTAGTGAAATCCTTATCACTGTCAATCTCAGCGATTAAAGCTTTCATGTTTGCAATCCTTTTTTCATCAGAAGGGTGTGTTGAGAAGAATTCAAAATTATTTCCTCCTCTTTGACTCATATTTTCCCAAAATGCAGGAATGCCACTAATGTCATAACCTGCCCAATGAATGATCAACATACCTAGTCTGTCTGCTTCCAATTCCTGGTCTCTTCCGAATGGCTTTACGAATAAAAAGTCAGACCCGATGTTTGCAGCATTGATTGATGCTCTTGTAATGTCTCCTATAGCACCTAAACCAAAGATATCTAAAATGAAGCTTCCAAAGTAACCAGCAGTTGCAACAGTGTTTTTAGCACTTTCTACACTTGCACGGGTTCTTGAATGGTCAAGCAATGCATGTGCCATTTCATGACCTAAAATGAAAGCTATTCTCTCTTCAGCATTTGCAATAGAAAGAATGCCTGAAAACATCACTATTTTTCCACCAGGCATACAAAATGCATTTACTGTTTTATCAGCCAATAAATGCACATCCCAATCATAATAATCTTGAATATAGTCCATTCTACCAATTTGTGTAAGATATGCTTCCACTGCCTTAATCAATCTTACAGCAACAGCCCTAACCAATTGACCTTCAGGCGCATTGTCTAGAACTTGAGCCTGTTGGACCATACTGCAATATTGCCTATAGGAATCCTCTAGAAACTTATCATCATTTACTATATCAAAATGACTTTTGCCAGTGAATGGGTTTAAACTGCTTCTTTGATCTTTTGTAATTTTATCACCAAAATCAATTAATCGCTTAATTATATTATTTATTGTCCATTAATAAAAATAATTTATATTTAATTGAAAAATTTATTTTTAATAAAAATCTACATTTTATATCCTGTTCCAACAAACTGGGCAATTTCCCTACCTGTGTCATCTGTAATGTCAACATTTATGACAGAGGTTGTTCTCCCATCTTTACGGACTGTAGCTTTTGCTATAAGCTTTTCTCCTTTTGCTCCGCTTAAATAGTTTATGCTTACTTGAAGACCTACTGTCAACTTATGCAGTTGATTGGACATCACTGCAAATGCAAAATCTCCAAGAGTGAAAATTGCTCCACCCATTACAGCACCGAAACCGTTTCTGAAATCCTCCTTGACCTCTACACTGCAAATGCAATAATCCTCTCCAAGCTCATCTAACTGAATCCCCAATTTTGCTGCAAATTTATCTCCATTGAAAAATTCTCTTGCTTCTTCTATTGATTCAAATGTAGTCAAAACAATCACCTAATTGAAATGTGAATAAAAGTAATTTATAATAATATTATTATATTCAAAATCATTAAAAAGATTATTCTACTTAATAAGGTTTAGGAATAATTGAAATCAATTATTCATCTGTTTTAACCTTTCTAATAAATTTAGCAGGAATTCCAGCAACAATGGAACATTCATCTACATCTTTTGTCACAACTGCCCCGGCTGCAATGATTGCACCGTCACCTATTGTAACTCCAGGCAAAATTGTTGCATTTGAACCAATCCAAACATTGTTTCCAATCTTGATTGGAGCTGCAATTAAATTAGCCCGATTCTGTGGATTTTCATCATGATTTAATGTAGCCATAACAACATTATGACCAATCAACACATCATCCCCAATATAGATTCCACCTTGATCTTGGAACTTGCATCCTGCATTGATAAAGACATTTTTACCAAGGTGAATGTTCTTGCCGAAATCTGTGAAAAATGGAGTGAAAACCCTAAATTCCTCATCGAGTTCCTTACCGATTAGCTTAGAGAACAATTCTCTCCTTTCATCAAAATCATGAAAATTATAATTTAATTCACAAGTGATCTTTTGAGCTTCTATACTGTAATAATTGCATGCATCAGCAGCTTCCACGTCCATAACCAATGCATCACCAGCATTGAAAATATCCAATAATTCATTAAGTTCTAACATAATTATAAATTGGTTTTAATAAAATATAAAAATTTTTAAAAAAAAAGAAATTAATAGAATTGAAAAAATGAAATAATGAAAAATAGATTATAAATTAAGAATAAAAAAAGAATAAAAAACAGTTTTAAAACTATTCGAAAAAAAAGAAGAATAGGGAGTATAGAGAAGTTCTATACGATTCCTTGAGCATTCATTGCGTCAACTACTTTTAAGAATCCAGCAATGTTAGCTCCAACTACATAGTTTTTCTCAAATCCGTAATCTTTAGCTGCCGCATCAACATTAGCAAAGATGTTTTCCATGATTCCTTGGAGTTTTGAGTCAACTTCTTCAAAGGTCCAGGATAATCTTTGGGAGTTTTGAGACATTTCAAGTGCGGAAGTAGCTACTCCACCTGCATTGGAAGCTTTACCTGGTGCGAATAAAACACCGTTTTCTTGTAAGTATTCGGTTGCTTCAATAGTAGTAGGCATGTTTGCACCTTCAGCAACTGCAGTTACTCCGTTAGCAACTAAAGTTTTAGCATCTTCTAATTGTAATTCATTTTGAGTAGCACATGGAAGAGCAATGTCACATTTTACAGTCCATACACCTTTACCTTCGTGGTATTCAGCGGATGGTCTTGCTTCAGCATATGCAGTTAATCTTTCACGTCTTACTTCTTTAACTTCTTTTAATAATTCTACGTCGATTCCTTCTGGGTCGTAAATCCAACCGGTGGAATCGGAACAGGTTACAGGTTTACCGCCTAATTGTTGAGCTTTTTGAATTGCGTAAATAGCTACGTTACCTGCACCAGATACTGCAATGGTTTTTCCAGCAATATCGATGTCATTTGCTTTTAACATTGCGTTAGTGAAGTATAATAAACCATATCCAGTTGCTTCAGTTCTTGCAAGAGATCCACCAAAGGTTAATCCTTTACCAGTAAGCACTCCTTCGTATAAACCTTGGAGTCTTTTGTATTGGCCGAATAAGTAACCGATTTCTCTACCACCTACACCGATATCTCCAGCAGGAACGTCAGTGTCAGCACCAATGTATTTGCAGAGTTCAGTCATAAAGCTTTGACAGAATGCCATAACTTCTCTATCAGATTTTCCTTTAGGGTCAAAGTTGGATCCTCCTTTACCTCCACCAATTGGAAGGCCGGTTAAGGAGTTTTTGAAGATTTGTTCAAATCCTAAGAATTTAATAATACCAACATTTACGGAAGGGTGGAAACGGAGACCTCCTTTGTAAGGTCCAATTGCACTGTTGAATTGTACTCTGTAACCGGTGTTCACTTGTACTTGACCGTTGTCGTCTACCCAAGGGACTCTGAATTTGATTTGTCTTTCTGGGTTGACTAATCTTTCTAAAAGTGCATCTTTTCTGTATTGTTCTTCGTTTTCTTCGATTACGACTCTTAAAGATTCTAATACTTCTTTTACAGCTTGATGAAACTCAGGTTCATCAGGGTTCTCTTTAACAATTAAGTCAATTACTTCATCAACATAGGACATAATTTAATCTCCATTTGTTTAAATAAAAAAATGAATTTAATATATTTTTAAATTTGAAATAATTAATTAACTAATAATTAATTATTATTGATTAAAAATAGCTAATAAAATTCAACTATATTTCAACTAACTATACTTAACTACAAAAGACATTTAACTATTCTCAGCTATTTCTAAGCAAATATAAGTAAATATTAGTAAATTAATTATTAGTAAAACATTATTTAAAGAATTTAAATAATATCTTTAGACATTTCCAGACAAGATCACACCATCATAAATGATAGGGGAAAACCTTTTCCGATTTATGCCTAATTATAAATTGAATAATATTCAATATAAAGGTACCTATTTTTAAAAAATTTTTATTTACAATTCAATATTTAAGGTATACAAATTTTAAACTATTTAAAAAAATTAAAAATAGAAATAGAAAATATCTCAAATAAAGCTTTAAAATAAAAAATATTAACGAAAATAAAATATAGACAAGTCAATGTTAAAGGTAGACAAAAACGAAAAGTTTAATAATAATAAAAAATATAGGCCATTATTAAGGAAAAAAGCTAATTTTTCCAACACTGAAAATTGTTTAAGAATAGGAAATTTCATAAAAAACATTGGAAAAATTTAAAATTAGATCATAATATTTTTCTACAAATATTTGAACAAAATCAATAATTTTACAATAAAAATAGAAAATATAGAAAAATTAAGTAAAAAAATAAATATTGTTTAAAAAAATTTATAAATAATTTTCATGTGTAAATATAATTTAAATTTCAATTAATCGGCACCAGTCGGAAAACAAAGTGCCAATTAAAATTGAATAAAATAATAAATAAAATAATAATTTTATAAACAATACTACAAATTATAGAATTAAAACTTGAACACTAATAAATTTAAAATTTTAAAAAAAATGAGGGAATTATATGAGAATCCTGATTTCAAACCTAAAGGGAAAAGAACTTTTGGATATTGCTATGAAAAATAGAATCGAAAAATTGGTATCCGTATATACAAACTATAATGAAACAAGCTTGCTTGACCAGTACATGATGAAGGAAAACATTAAAATCAGCACAACAAGTGCCATTGAAGCTTCAAAGCAATTAACATACATTATTCGAAATTCAAAAGAAGAAGGAAATGAGATCTTTGTTGCAACTGATGGAAACTTCATAGGTTCCATCTTAAACTTCGTTGCAAATAAGGAAGGGGCAGACCACATTTACTATTGCTTCAATGACCAAGCGATACAAATGCCTAAATTAAGCATAAACCTCTCTAAAACAAAAATGAAAATTCTAAAAACCCTTGAAGAGTCTGAGCAAACCGCTATCCTAATTGGAAAGAATGTAGGGATTTCAAGAGCTATGGTCTACAAGCACATCAATAGCCTAATGGAAGACGGTTTGGTAGGGCAAACAAAACAGTATGAAAAATATTACCTTACAAATGCAGGAAAGATGATGATTATTTAAAAACATCATTAACCCTATATTTAAAAAAAAGCCTAATAACAATTCTAATAAAAAAAAAATATCCTCATAGAAAAATAGAAATAAATCCATATAATTCCAATAAAAAAAGAAAATATTAAAATGTGAAAACAAAATGATTCACATTTTAAAAATGTTTTAATTTAATTTTTTATTTGATATAACTAATTAATATTCATCTGATAAGTAATTTTAAATTAATTAATCTTCAGCAGGTTTTCCTTTTTCAGCCCATCTTACAGTCATTGAAGTGAATGGCTGTGCAATTACAGTCCATACTAAACTGAGTGCCCAATGGGTGATGATCATTATTAAAATGTCCACTACAGAGTACATTCCAACAAATGCTAAACCGATAAAAACAAAGTTATCGATTAATTGACTGAATGCAATAACTGCTAAGTTAATACCAGATGAGTAACTTTTACCTTTGTTTACAATAGTAGTCAACCTTGCATTTACTAAGTTACCAATTAAATAACTAATGTATGAAGCTACAAGAATTCTTGGGGTTTGAGTAAATACAAAGGATAATGCTGCATCACCAGTAAAGAAATCTGGGGATGGCAAGAATAATATTAAAGTAGTCATAAATACGAATAATACGTCAGCAGCAATACCTAATGCAAGGGTTCTTTGTGCAACTCTTTCACCATATACATCAGCAATTACGTTAGTTAAAATATATACTAAAGGATAGATCAATACTCCCGCAGGAGTTTCCATACCTAAGAAATTAATGTTAATAATCTTAACTGTAATTAAGTTTGCAATGGTAAAAGCCATACAGAAGAATACTGTGAGTATTACTCTTTTTTCTGTAAAGTCAAAATTTAAATCCATTTAATCAATCCTTAATCCAATAAAGTTAAAATAATAGATTAAATATTTTAAGTTAATGAAATATTAATTTAAAAAGAAGATTTTTAAAAAATAAGATATTTCATACAACATATTAAATATTTAACTTACTCAAATATAAATATTTAGTATTACTTATGCAATCCCTATAAAATTTCCATGAACTTCTTATGCAGATTTTCATTAAATCTGCAAAATTTTTATGATAGTAAGAAAATTTTATATAATTTATAAACATATTAATTAATAGAATTAATAGATTCATATTATAATTATCTATTTTAAAAATCTAATTTTAAAAATCTAATTTTAAAAATCTAATTTTAAATGGGGAATTGAATCATGAACTCCAAAAACAATCAAGAAGATCCAAGTCCAATTGATGAAATCAAAAAGGAATACTTGGAAAAAATAGACTATTTTGGAAATAGAAGAAGCAAATATGCCCTCTATAAAAAATTCAGTAAAAAATACAACCTTAACAAGAGAGTTTTCCTTTACATTATCAATCAGGCCCATGAAGATGTTGGAAGCCCAAAAAGATATGAATTGAACGCAAATAGAAATAGAAAATAAAAATGATCTTAACTAATTTTCAAAAGATTTCCCTAATGAAATAAATATTATTTCATATCTTAAATAATATCTAATTTTTATATCCTCTAAAATTAAAACGAAAGATTTATAAGTTCTCATAACATAATATTATACGATGTGTATATAATTACATATCATTAATAAATTTATAATCTCCAATAAAAATAATTTATTAATCAATAATATTAATATAAGAGGATATTTGACTATTGTCTTAATAAAAAAGTCCTATATAAATTACCTTAAAACTTGATATTGCATAAGTGCAATTTCTTATACAAATTACCTAAATACTATAAAAGTACTTATTAATTTTTTAAAGATGATAAAAAATATCCTCTTATTTTAAATTTCTTTTTTTAAACATAACCAAATTTATAAAAAAGTTTTGCAATACAATTAATTATCATATTTCTAATATATTAAAGAAAACTTTAATATTTTTATAAAAAACTAATTATTTTTAATAATTAGTTATATAAAAAATAGTTCTAAAATATGAAAATATTTATTAATTAAAAAAATAAAAATAAGTATAGGATTAACATCCATTGGGGAAATGAAAAATATTATAAAATTATTTATAGTAATTTTCATTAAAAGAACATAGTAAAACGGAATTTTTATGATTTATATTTTAAAATAAATTTTAAAAATTATTTAAAAGATTAGAAACTAACAAACTAACTACTATGTTCTTTCCAATTTTTTTCTAATTTAATTATTTTTATAATTTTTACAAGATTATTAACCAATTGCTATTTTTATAAATTTTACAATTTATCTGATCAACTGCTATTTTTAAAAAAAGATAAATTTAAAGCAAAATAGCATATTAATCAGATATCCTCCAGGATTTCTTTAGGAGCCCCAGCAACTTCCACCAAATATTCGGCTTCAACAATATGCAATTTGGAAGGAATTACAATGCAATGAAGAGGACCTCCAAAATCAAAATCAATTAGGTCTTTAACATATCCTGCCTTTACAAGATTATCCTTAGATCCCACTCTTGCAATACCAATAGCTAGAGTTTCCTCATTAACAAGTCCTTCATGGTCAAGGTTATCCTTAATGGCCATTAGATTTTCCAACCCTTCATTTACAGTCATGTACTTATCATTATGTGCTTGAATATCCAATAGGACCAAGGTATGCATATCCATCTTTAAGTTCTCTTCAATAGATATATACGGGGATTTAGGGAAATAATTATACTCCAAATCAGGGAATGGAATGGTAGTGACCTTACCGAACTTATATGCTTGAAGGCCTGAAATAGCTGGTGCTGAAGATAAAATGCTTGATCCGTGAATGACTTCAAAATCAATATCATTTCTTGCACATTCCACTAGAAAATCAGAATGTGTTGTAGCTATTAAAGGGTCTCCACCAGTAATCAATGCAACATCCTTATCTTTAGCTTCCCTTAAAAAGATTGACTCTTCTTCCACCTGAGTTCTGTCAAGAACAATAATCTCCTTTCCAATAATTGATTCAATCTTTTCAAAATTAGAGCCGAATAAGCGTGAAGTGAAAAACTCAGCATAAACCTTATCCACTTTTTTTAATGCTTCCAAACCTTTTAAAGATATGTCCTTTTCATCGAATAATCCTAAACCAACCAAATAAAACATAAAATCACTTAAATAATATTAATAAAATCAATCTAATTACAACAAAATAACGAAAAAAGGTTAAATTTTAAATAAAAAGTAAAAATAGATTAATAAAAAAAGGGCGCTTAATAACACAGGCCCACCATAAACCTGCTCTTCACGTTAAAAAGCAACCCTTTTTACACCATACATCACCACTTTATTTTAAAAAAAAAGCGTAGCTGTTTTATAAACAGCTAATAATATTTTATACATAACTTATATTTAAAGTTTCGCGAAAATTCGTATAATATAGAACTATTTGCCTAACTAAAAAAATAATAAATATTAAAGGGATTTGCCTAATTCATAAGCCATATTAGGATAGTTTGAATTAATGACATCTGGCTTTAAATAACAGAAAGTAGCCAATATTTTACCGCAATCTTCAAAACCCAAATAGCGAACTATATTATCATAATTCAATTCAAGTGCAGACATGGTCCAATCATTCCCATCAGTTGCAGTTGCAAGCAATGCAGACTTCTTGCCAGCCCCCATGATTTCATAATTGATTGAATAAAATCTATCTATAACCGCTTTTATTTGAGCTGAAAGACCGAAATAATACAATGGACTAACAAAAACGATCATATCTGAAGACATGATCTTATCATAAATATTATCCATAGAATCTGAATAAACACATTTTCCACCATGAACTCTGCAGGAATCACATCCTCTGCATGGAGATACATCTTCAAAAGCAGAGTCAAATCTATAAACATTATGTCCTGCTTCCTCTGCACCCCTAATAAATTCACATGCTAAAACATTTGAAGTGCCATCTCTATGCGGACTTCCTGTAATCATTAAAATTTCCATTATAAAACCCCAAATTAAAAAACATTATATTAAAAAAAAATAAGAATGAATAACTGTTAAATGAATAAAAATAAAAAAGGAAAAATTAATTTAAAAGGTTAATTATCATCCTTAGTGAATCCATAAACCTCTGTTTCAAAGGTTTTAGCAACTTCGGGCATTAAGCTTGCAATATCAAGTTGCTGAGGACATTCCTTCATGCATGCTTCACAGCCAGTACAGTCAGAAGCAATTCCCACCCCATCCAAAAATGAATAGTTTCTATATGCATTTCCAACTGCAGTGAATTCACCAACCTTTAAACCTTGAATCTTCTCGTTGTTATACAAGTCAAACAATTTAGGAATCATGATATTTGAAGGACATGAACTAATGCAGTAATTACACTTAGTGCAAGGGATTGCAATATTACTGTTAATAATTTCAGTTACGTCCTCAATGATCTTATGCTCTTCCTCATTAAGTGGATTGTAGTCATCCATGAAACCTAGGTTTTCTTCCATTTGCTCCAAGCTGCTTGCACCAGACAATACCATGAACACACCATCGATTCCTGCTACATAACGCAATGCCCAAGATACTGGAGATTCATCAGGATTATACTCTTTCAATTTTTTCTCCGCTTCTTCAGGAAGATCTGCCAAGAATCCTCCTTTCAATGGTTCCATAACAATAATAGGCAAACCATACTTATGAGCAACTTCAACACATTTTCTTGATTCTACCCCATCATTTTCCCAGTCAAGATAATTGATTTGCAATTGGACAAATTCCATTTCAGGATGTTCCTTCAATATATTGTCCAGGAATTCTGCATTTGCATGAGTGGAAAGACCTAACTTCTTGATTTTACCTTCATCTTTCATCTTTTTACAGAAACCAAAGGTATCTACATATTTCCATCCTGCTTCAGAAAAGCTGCTTACATTATGAATCATATAATAATCAAAGTAATCTACACCGCAACGTTCCAATTGTTCCTTGAAGATTGGTTCCACTTGAGACTCTTCAGTGATTAAGAAAGTTGGCATCTTATCTGCAATTACAAATGAGTCCCTTGGATAACGTTCTACGACCGCTTTTCTTAAAGCAACTTCACTTGCTCCATCATGATAAGCATAAGCGGTATCAAAGTAATTGAAGCCGTTTTCCATATAAACATCTGCCATCTTCTTAACTTGTTCAAAATCTACACTTGAGAAATCATTTTCATCAAGTTGTGGCAATCTCATCATTCCAAATCCCATATTCTTCATATTAATCTCCTAAACCATTAAAATTTTAATAAGTCTTAATCCTTATAGAACATCTGTTTATTATATTCCTTTTCCAATTCCAACTGTCTAATTTTTCTATCGTATTGAGCGGCCTCTTCCTCTTTAAATTCAATTAAGCCACTGATAAGAATATCAATCTTCTTTTGACAATCCATCATTGCCTTTTCCTTTTGAATCTTCAAAGATTCAATCTCATTATCTATTTCCATAAGCCTTAATTCACTCATTGGATAATAGCTAAAACCTAAGGCTTCATCAAGGGCATGGTCCAAAAGATCCTGCAATTTCAATCCTTTTGATTTGGCAAGGTCTTTTTTCTCCTTATTTATCTTCACACTAGTTGTCTCATTAAAACAACCCATAATTATCACCTAAAGATAATCCTAATCAATATATTTCCAAATAATACTAAAATAATATTGTATAATATATAATCTAAAATTTTATATATATAAAATTAATGTTAAAGAACAATATATATGATTTTTCAAAAAAATCATTTTGAAGATAAGATAATCTTAAAAACAATAAAAATTAAATATTTATTCAAAAGAGAAAAATAATTTAAAATAATAAACTAATTAAATAATAAAAAAATATTGAAAATTCGATGCGGAAAAAGTATCGATTTAAACAAAATAACGATTGATAAAACTTAAGGCCTATACAACAAATAGGAAAATTATAAATGATAAAACTAGTTTAATAAAAGATATTATGTTAACACTAAAAATTCCAGTGCAGAATATAGAGGCGACAAGACAAATTGTACTAAATCATAAAATTATTGACTTTGACTATAAGATTAAAGTCGAAAATGGTTTCGGACATATTCCCATTAAAGAAGGAACAGATGAGGAATTGCTTTCAAAAGTTATGGAAGAGTGCAAGAAAGAAATCATTAAGCAAAATGAGAATTATACAATCGAAATTATGGATTTAAGCCAAGAAGAAGACCTCGAAACTGTAAAGAGATTTCCAAGAAGCATAACAGAACTTCTTAAAGGCAAATTAAGTGAAGAGGAAAGTGAAGAGCTTAAAAAATCCTTTGACATCATTGGGGATGTTGTGATTGTAGAGATTCCAGAAGATCTTGAAGCCCATAAAAAGGAAATAGGTCAAGCAACCCTCCAATTCACTAAACGAAAAACTGTTTACATGAAAAAAAGTGCAATTAAGGGTGTTATAAGAGTAAGGGAACTTGAACTTATCGCTGGAGAGGACACTCCTATCACAATCCATAAAGAACATGGCACTAGATTGAAATTGGATGTGAAAAACGTTTATTTCTCACCAAGACTTGCTACTGAAAGGAAAAGGGTGCAAGAAGCAACACAAGATGGAGAAGAGATTCTTGACATGTTTGCAGGAATCGGACCGTTTCCAATTGTAATCGCTCATGAAAAGAATGTGAACATAACTGCAGTGGACATCAATGAATATGCGATTAAGTACTTGAATGAGAATATCAAGCTAAATAAGTTGGCGCCTAATGCTCACATCACGGCAATTTGTGGTGATACAAATGAAGTTGCATTAAATGAATTAAAGGGAAAGAAATTCGATAGACTTATTATGAATCTTCCAGGGTTAGCACCTGAATTCTTAGATTTGGCTGTTTCATTATGCAAGGATGGTGGAGTCATTCACTATTACGAGTTTTCAGATGGATTTTCACAAGGTATAAAAAGAGCACAAATAGCTTGTGAGAAACAAAACAAGGAAGTTGAAATACTAAATACACGTAAAGTTAAATCATCAAGCCCAGGAATGTGGCATGTAGCTATTGATTGTAAAGTAAATGAAAATAATAGTTAAAATAGATTAAAAAAATAATTAAAAAATTATTAAAAAATTATTAAAATAGAAAAATATTATTTTTGAGGAACCACAGTATAAAACACCAAATCCTCATCACCCGCATTTATTATGGAATGAGTGGATCCCTTTGGACAAACATGACAAGTTCCAGCTTTTAAAATCTCTTCTGAATCATCACATATTGCAATCCCTTCACCAGAGACAATGAGATTTATATCATCATTTGTTTCCTGAAGATGAGGCCCAATTGATGATTTAGGTGGAATGACAGTTTGAATAAATCTCCCACAATCATTCACATCCATTTTTGCAATTACCTTCCCTTCCCCACCATTCATATTTGGAATTGTGATTTCTTTAAGTTCATTAAAATCTATTAACATTTTTCCTCACCCTATCGGAAAAAATATTAAAAAAGATCCTTAAAGTCCTTTTCTAAATTGTTTAAATCAATTACTCCTTTTTCTGTAATGATTCCTGTGATTAGGTCTTTAGGAACTATATCAAAAGCAGGATTGATTACTTCAGTTCCTTCAGGACATATTCTGGCACCACCATAGAAGATTACTTCGTTAGGATCACGTTCTTCAATAACTGTATCAAAGATGGAAATCTCCTTATCAAAGGTACTGAATGGAGCTGCAATATAAAATGGAATGTCAAATCTTTTAGCAGCAAGAGCAACCATAAATGAACCAATCTTGTTTGCAATGCCGTCATAAGCCACCCTATCTGCACCGATTACTACCTTATCAATCTTTCCGATTGACATTAGATAACCGCTTGCAACATCTGGAATCAACTTTACAGGAATTCCTTCCTGTTGCATTTCCCAAACGCTTAAACTTGCGCCTTGTCCTCTTGGACGGGTTTCATCACAGATGACTTGAATGTCCTTTCCTTGATTGAATGCAGAACGGAAAACACCTAATGCAGTGCCATAGTCCACACATGCAAGCGCACCAGCATTACAGTGGGTTAAGATCGTATCCCCATCATCAATAAGCTCAGCACCATATTCACCAATGGTTAAGTTAGTGTTTATGTCTTCTCCAGCCATTGCCATTGCTTCATTCAACATATTGTCCGCTTTCATAACTCTGTCAACTGCCCACATAAGATTTACAGCTGTAGGTCTTGCATTTTTCATCTCTACAGCAACCTTTTCCATATCTTCCCCAGCAATTTGGGCAAGTGCCATACCGAAAGCAGCTGAAACACCTATTGCAGGAGCTCCACGAACAACCATTGTCTTGATTGCATCTATAACTTCCTGATAAGTGCTGCAATAAACATAAGTCAATTCATCAGGCAATTTTGTTTGATCTATAAGCTTTAATTTATTGTCTTCCCATTCTAAAGTTCTCATAATAATCACATGAAAATAATTAATAATAAAAATAATCGATTAATGAAATAAAAATTGTTAAAATACAATTAAATATTGGTCTTTTTAAAATAAATAGATTATTATAAAAAATTTCATAGAAAAAATAGTTAAAAAAACTAAAAAAAGCAATGCGTAAAAAAAAAAAATAAGTAAAAAAAGTAAGATAGGAAAAAATCCTATTTAAATAAATTTAATCACTTAGAAGTGAGACTGAGGAGCATTTCCTAAGTGATGGTCTTCGTGTTTCTTACCAGGAATTCCATAAGCGTCTGCTCTACATTGAGTGCATGCTCTGAATACTGGAAGATACTCTTCAACATCACTACGTGCCTTTTCAATCTCTCCACATCCAGGTCTTGGATAATCAGCCATCTTGTTTAATGGAATGAGTGGGAGAACATTCACTAAGTCTGCACCGCATTCTTTTACTGTTTTAGCGATTTCCACAATATGCTCATCATTCAATCCAGGAATAAGAACAATGTTGACTTTTACAACTACACCAAGATCAGTGATTTTCTTGATTCCTTCCAATTGGTTTCTGGAGAGAATTTCAGCTGCTTCAAGTCCTTTGTATGCTTTGCCTTCATAGACAATGAATCCATTGATATCCTTTAGGATTTCAGGATCAACAGCATTCACTGTAACAGTTACAGTATTTACTCCAAGCTCCGCAATTCTTTCAGCATACTTAGGAAGCAAAAGACCATTTGTACTCATACATTTAATTAAATCAGGCTTTGCTTCATTAATTTTTTCAAAGAACTCAAAAGTAGCTTCATTAGCTAATGAATCTCCAGGACCTGCAACACCAACAACAGTGATTGCACTGTCTTCAGTTACATTCAATACATGTTCCACTGCAGCGTCTGCATCCATAATGGAACCTGCAACTCCCGGCCTATCCTCTTCAGTATTAATTGATCTTATACAGAAATTACATCCAATATTACATTTAGGAGCAATAGGTACGTGAACTCTTCCTACCTTATCATGCAATTTTTCATTATAGCATGGATGCACTTTTGTAATGTGTGCAAATTTTGCACCTTTATGACTTCCTCCACAAGTTAAATCTTTTTTAGTCATAGTATTACCTCAACACAATATTTTAATCATTATAATCATTTTAATTAATTTATTCTTTAATTAACTTATCATTAAATTAATAGTCATTAATTAAATTAATTTTTTCTCCAATTTTAATTTATCCCATTACAATTAACAAAATTCATTCGTTAAATTCATTCGTTTAAGGTTAAACTTATAACTATTGTTATTAACAATATATTATTTAAAGCTTCCTATTTGTTTCTAACATATACGAACAAACTATTGAAAATTACGAACCGTTTTAAAAAATCAATGAAAAATTGGACAAAAAATTAAAACAACATTATAAAATGAAAATTTAATGATTTAAAAAAATAAATAGATTAAATCTAAAAAGATTTAATCAATTATGCGAACTAAATTTAATCCCAAGTCTTAGGAGTGTTCAATTCTACAATATATCCTTCAGCCTTTTCAACCCATTCATCTTTTATGAGCTCATCAGTAGCTATGACAGAAACTATATCGTCACGGGAAATATCCTTCATTATCTTGAATCCCTCAGGAACTATTCTGAATATTGCATCATAGATTCTTCTCTTAAGGTTTTCATGAGGATCATCCACTACCAAATCAGACACTTCATGCTCTCCTTTCATGTGAATGACATATCTGCTTGGCTGGTGAACGTTTTCCCTACCATTGGTCTTCCAAAGGGTTCTTAAGATATTTGGAAGATAGTTTTCATCATCTATCAAAACAACAGTGGTGTCATCATCAGCTTCATAATTTACTTTAGCGACCTCCTTCAATGTAATCTGCTTGGAAGTCTTTCTCATCTTTATCGCTATGATGAAGCATACCTCATCTGGATTGACATAAGCTCTCATGTCATCAATGGAAGGTGGCAAGACCAAATCCTGCAATATTTGCCTGATGATCATATCGTAGACTTTTGCTCCTTCAGGGTCATTTGATTCAATATACATATAATCACTTCTTTAAAAGAAATAGAAAAAAGCTTGTTTAAGCTTAAATCTATTCATGTCTATTTCCCATACCAGATACAAGCAATGCTGCACCTACTGCGCCAATATGCTGTGAGTATTCAGGTACGATAACTTCAATTCCACCTAAAGTTTCACTTACCGCCTCAACAAGTCCTGAAATCAAACTGGTTCCTCCTACTTGGATTAAAGGTTCACGAATGTCAATTTCCTGCAATTGCTGTTCATAAACCTGTTCAGATACGGAGTGACATGCAGCAGCTGCTACGTCTGCTTTAGATCCCCCGGCAGCAAGAGTGGTAACCAAGTCTTGAATACCGAATACAATACAATAGGAGTTAAGCATAGCTTTTCTCCAATCACCTTGTACAGCAAGAGGTCCAAGTTCTGTAATATCTACATCTAACCTCCTTGAAGTCATGTCCAAGAATCTTCCGGATGCACCTGCACAGATACCACCCATAGTGAAGTTGTCCGGAATACCATTGTTTACGGTAATTACCTTGTTATCCATACCACCGATATCAAGTACTGTAGCTTCACCTTTTTGGCAATCAGCCAAGTATACTGCACCTTTTGCGTTTACAGACAATTCCTCTTGGATAAGTTCAGCTCCAAATTCCTGACCCATAGTGAATCTACCGTAACCGGTAGTTCCTATACCCTCAACATCTTCCCATTTGTAGCCAGTTCCTTCAAATGCTTCTGCAGCTGCAGTTTGAGCAGACGCAATGATATCTTTTGTGGAAGTCCAACCTGTACCAATAACCTTGTTGTTTTCCATAAGAACTGCTTTTGTAGTTGTTGAACCAGAGTCAAGCCCAAGGGTAAGGCCTTCTTGCTTTTCACGAGCAAGAATGCTTCTACGTGTAACAGTGGTAGCCAATGCTTCCATACGGATAAAGAGCTCATCCGCTTTAGTCCTTTCAGTAAAGGAATAAGTTACTACTGGAATGCGGGTATTGTTTTGAATGAAACGTCTAACTTCATTTCTGACCAATGCACCTTCTGCACATCTGAAACAAGTTGCAATGAATACTGCATCAGGCTTGCATTTACCTTCTACAATGGACATTGCCCTTGCAATCATAAGCTTTAAGCTTGAACTTTGAGCAGAGAAACCGAATTTCTCATAAGCTTCATTAATGTAATCCAAATCAATTTCAGGAAGAATAATTTCTGCTCCAAATTTTAAAGCTGCCTTTTCAATTTCCTTTTGGATACCACTGTATTCAGTACCACAGGAAACCAATGCAATCTGCACCATATTATTTTCCTCCTTTATTTCCAATAGGTTCGCCTAAAACATCACTGTCTCCTTCAAGGTCTCCTCCGCCACCAGGCAAGGAATCAAGGAATTCCATGATTTGATTTACCATAAGCCTTGTTCCATCCTCATCATCAGGGTAAACCACTTCCAAGACAGGTATGTCTTTTTTACGTAAACAGAAAATTGATAATTCATTTGTTCTTGCACATCCTACACAACCAAAACCAAATGGAGCTCCATCAACAATGATTGCTGCTTCTGCTGCATCTATAAGAGGTCCAATAATGGACATTCTTCCACGAACTCCTGAAGGCACTTCAATAGCTGCATACTTCAATCCGTTAATTGGATCTTCTTCTGTAATATTCATTGGAGGAGAATCAATCTCCGGATCCTTAATCTTTTGTCTAATTTGTTTTTGAAGAGCTAAAGGAGTGTGACCTTTTCTCTCAATCAAGTCAGCTAGAACCAATGAATTTGGTGGATAAATAGCTACTTTTACCATAATATCATCCTCTTAATATAATCAAAGAAAACTTTTTGCAAACAATCCCATTTAAAAAGTTTTCTTATTGTTTATCATCCTCTCTTTTATTTTCTTCTTCTTCTAAAATCTCTTTGAAGTAATCAACAGAAACAGGTTCCTTTTTCTCAATTACAACTTCCTTAGGATTCTTTAAAGCTTCTCCCACATAATCAAGAATTCTGAATTCCTTTTCCATTTGGTGGAAACCTTCTCTTGGTCCGTATCTGTGACCTCTACATCTTCTTGGGTCACCAGGAGCAAAACCTCTTTCCTTTGTAAAAATTCCATAAGGGTCTAATTTACGGAGCTCACGAATAGCTTCTCTCACATATTCATCCTTTCCACTAATCATAGCCCCATAACAAGTCCATTTGATTGTAATAGGCAAATTCAACATATGAAGGAAGTTCACTACTTCACTTTCACTTACATTTGCCTTTGAACTTAAAATGATCATCCTTGTTGAAACTTCTGGATCCATATCCTCTTTACCTAAATCTGGAGTTATACATAAATTTGCAGGCATAATCATTCCTCCTATTCCTCATCCTCGTATACTTCATGAATATAAAGAGTGCTTCCATCTTTAAGCTTGTTCAAGCCTTCAATGTTTCCAACAACTTCACCAACAACGTTTGTAGCTGAGAACGGTTCACCAGTAGGTCCGAAATCAGTGGTGTCAATGGTCCTTATACCAACAAGTCCCACATTCTTCTTGGACATGTTGGTTACACCTATCTCTCCAGCTTTCATAATGTCAGTTGGATTGTTTTCAGGAATAAGTCCCTTGGATTCATTATTGTCACCATTGAACATGAACATGTTCATGTCAGGAACAGCAAAGTAAACCTTTAATGTTCCAACAGGCTTTTCTGCAAGACCAGTTATTTTCTCAAGATACCATCTGGTTCTTGGAGCCTTATCGGTTAACTTGACTTTTAAGAGTTCATCACTTGCAATACCCAAGGTAGTCACTTCACCAGCTTCAAGGATGCCAACAGTGCTTTCAGGTTCCTGAGTCACGACAATTGCATTATCATCCTCATTACCTGTTTTGATATGCTTGATACCTAATGACTCAAGTTTTTCTTCTGCCTCTTTTTGAGTCATCATCATAAGCATGATTCTATCAGGACTGCTCCTTACAGTAATGAAATCTCCCTCTTTTGCTATGTCAAACAATTCCATACCTTGCTTGACGGTAGCCAAATTGGTGTGGGTTTCAGCCCTTACTCTGTCTTCTCTATAAATGTAAACCCTACCTTTACCGAATCCATCATTTCTCAAGGTAACTGTTCCCCTTTTACGTTCAGTGATTTCTTCCTTCTCTTTGGTTAAACCTGTGAGCTCATAGAAACCTACAAATGAGTTGGATTCGAAGCTAACTTCAATCTTGTCGTTCCTAATAAGTGAGAACAAGTGTTCAACAGATTTAGGGGAATTGAAGTTAGGTTCAAAAAGAACATAGGTGAACAATTGATTTCCTTCCTCTAAAACCTCGTCCAAATTGGAACCTCCAGTACTCTCTCTAACGGTACTTCGCTCAATTACAGGTTCAATAGCTAGGATTTCATCATCACCAGTAAGCGAGAATAATGTTTTTCTTCCACCTATAACCCTTGCAAAGACTCCACGGTCACTGTATTTTGGAACACCGTAAACGTTCTTGTGGTCATCCTTGACAAAGATTATGTGAGTGGCATCAGCAGAGAATCCAGATAAGCTAATCAATACCTCATTATCGAAATATGCAAATTCATCATGTGAAGGTTCGAAATTAGAGCTTACAGGACCTATAGCCACTTCATTAGATGTTTCCCAACGAACATTATTAGAGATAAACTGAGAATAGTTTTCCTTGAAGAAATCAGTTAAAGGTTGTGATTTTTCAGAAACTTCCAATTCAATGAGAATACTTCCCTTAGGTGTTTTGATCTTATACTTGAGAATGTTGCTTTGTATTTCGCTTTCTCCCTTGATAAGACAAACGATACTTCCTTTCTTGTAAGGAGCATTTGAAATTTCAATTGCATCCTTAATGGTAGAACCTTCAGGAATATCCGCATCTTCTCCATTAATTTTAATTAACATAGGCTTGCCTCTTTATTTATAAAATAATAATTATTATCTAAAGTTAAAATTTGACAATATTATAAAATGAGAGTAAATTCAAAATTAAAAAATACCTCAATTTTATAAATTAAATATATTTATATTATTAATAATATAAAATAGTTTTTAAATTAATTTTAATAATAAAAATAGTACAATGAATATTAAAAATCATATTTAAAAAATGAAATAAAAAAAGAACTAAAAATAATAATAATTTTTTAGAAAAATAGGAAAAAGTAAATTCTATCTATTCATAGAATTTACCTAAGAAATCTTTCATTCTTTGGTTGTCTGATGAGAATACTTCTTCAGGTGCTCCTTGCTCTACAATGACTCCACCATCCATGAAAATGATGGTATCAGACACATTACGAGCAAAGTTCATCTCGTGAGTTACAATTACCATTGTCATATGCTCTGCAGCCAAATCCTTGATTACCTGCAAGATCTCACCTGTAAGCTCTGGGTCAAGTGCAGAAGTAGGCTCATCAAAGAAGAGAATATCCGGATCCATACAAAGTGCTCTTGCAATGGATACCCTTTGCTGCTGTCCACCAGAGAGTTCAGAAGGATAAGCATCTTCCTTATCTTCAAGACCCATCTTTTTTAGCAAGTCTTTTGCATGAGCATAAACCTCATCCTTGTCTCTTTTTTGAACCCTTATAGGAGCATTTGCAATATTCTTCATTACAGAATGATGAGGGAACAAGTTGAAGTTCTGGAACACTAAACCGAATGTTCCATCAAAATTGATTTCCCCACTATCCTCAGTCTCCAAATCAGTAATGCATCTAAGCAATGTGGATTTACCTGATCCAGAAGGACCAATAATGGATAATACTTCTCCCTTTTCAACATTGAAAGAGATATCCTTTAAAACTACATTGTCACCGAAACTTTTCTTTAGATTTTTAACTTCCAATAAACTCATGATATCTCTCCAATTTTATGTATCGTAATAATCCAATCTCTTTTCAAAGCGTTCCATTACAAATGCCACGAATGCATTGAATACATAATAGAAACCACCTGCAATCAGCAATGCTGAAATGGATGCTTCAGCTGCTGCAATCTGTTTTGCAACAGTGAACATTTCTGGAATTGCAAGAACAAATGAAAGAGATGTATCCTTTACCAAAGTAATGACCTCATTTGTAATTGAAGGAAGCACAATCTTGATTACTTGTGGTAAGATAATGATAAAGAATGTCTCTAATCTATTATAACCTAATACTTGTGCAGCTTCATACTGGCCATTTGGAATGGATTCGATTCCACCACGGAAAATCTCTGCAAAGTATGCCGCATAGTTGATGGTGAATGCAATGATAACTGCAATCATCCTGAATTCCCTTGAAAGAGTCATACCGAATATATAGTATGGTCCAAAGAACACCACAATCAATTGCAGCATCAATGGAGTACCTCTCATAATTGAAATATAAGCTTTCATAAACCATTGCAATGGCTTAAAACTGCTCATTCTTCCAGCGGCCACTACAAGACCTAATGGAATGGAAAAGAGTAAAGTAAGCAAGAATATTTCAATGGAAGTACCCATACCCCACATCAATTCTTCAATAATTTTACTTAATAACATTTAGAATTCTCCAAAATGAATATAAATCACTAATAAACTTAAATAAATTATTTAAATGAATTTAAACAGAAATAGGCTTTTTAAATAATTTATTTAAATTTACTAAATTTACTGGATTTATAAAGAATAAAAAAAAGTTTATACATAATAAATTATGCATAAACTAAGAATATATCACTTATTTTTGAATAAGAGAACCTGGAACACCAAATTCATCGTATTTTTGTGCAATTTTTGCAACGGTTCCGTCTTCAAACATTTCGTCTAAAGTAGCTTGGATTTGGTCTTTTAACTCATCATTACCTTTTTTGAAACCTACACCATATTGTTCAGAAGAGATTTCCTCATCTAATATTTTGTATTGGTCACTGCCTTTTTGGCTGATTTGGTATTGAGCTACACCAATATCGATTGCAACTGCGTCACAAGCACCGGATTCTAAGTCCATGAATGCAGTGTTATAGTCAGCAATTTGAGTTAAGGAATCAAAGGTGTCTGCTAAAGGTTTTTGATCTCCTTCAAGAGCTGCTAATGCAGAGGAATCTTTTTGGGTTTCTACGATTTTGCCTTCTAAGTCATCTAAATCGTTGATACCTGAATCAGCTTTTACAACAATAACTTGTTTGTTGTCAATATATGGTTCAGACCAGGTGTAATCGTTTTCTCTACCGTTGATGGTAAATCCGTTCCAAATACAGTCGATAGAACCAGAGTCTAATTCACTGTCTTTAGCATCCCAATCTATTGGTTGTTTTACTAAAGTCCAGTTATTTCTGTCACAGACTTCTTGAGCTAAGTCTAAGTCAAATCCAACATATTCCCCACTGTCATCTTTATATCCATATGGAGGGAATTCTGCGTCGAAACCAACAACTAAAGTGCTGTCATCGTTAACAGTAGCTGCTTCATCTCCACCTAAGAAATCAAAGAAACCTGCGCTGGAAGCACCGATTAATAAGAAGACTAATAATGCAGCTCCTAATATAATTCCTATTTTTTTATTCATATTTACACCAAATATTTTTAATTTATAATATATTATAAATTAGATAAATAAAAAAATCTAATCTACATATTTATTTAAGAAAATCATATTATATAAAATAGTGTCATTTAATCAAAAAAATATTAAAAATAATGTCAAAAATGCAAGTTATGACAAATAAAAGCAAAAAATAATAAATATTGTTTAAGTTTTAATAAATTAGAGAATGAATAATTTTTAATAAAAATTATAAAACAATATGATAAAATTTTTTAATAAAAATAGAAATTATAGTAAAAATTTGTTTCAAATCATTAAAACTAAGAAAAAAATTTAAAAAAATAAAATTTTAAAGGATTTTAAATCTAATAAAAAGAAAATAAAATACGAATAATAAGTTATACGTAAAATAAAGAACAATTAATAAAAATTATGAAAAAGTTAAAAAAGATGAAAATTAAAAAATTTGAAAAATGAAAAAATTAATTTATTCATTCATTTTCAATACAGGATTCTTTTCCTGAGAGAATAAAACTGCTTTTTCATCACCATGTTCCAAATAAAGAACTTTTTCTTCTATTACATCACCAACAACAGCAACTTCAAATGAATATGGGCTTAAGGTGTCAATGATCTTTTGGCAGTTTTCCTCTTTAGCAGTCAAAATGAATGCCGCTCCAGGATAAGCCATTAGCCAATCTTCCCAAGAGACATCAGGATTTCTTGGAATCAAATCAAGGTTGACGCAAGCACCAACACCAGATGCCTCAAGAAGCATCTCTAAAGTGCCTAATGTTCCCGGATTACTGATATCCTTTCCAGCTGTAGGAAGATGTGCTTCAGCAATTTCCTGCATGACCTTTATTTGATCTTGAACCAACTTGTCATCCTTTTCATAGGTGGTGTCCCAATTTAAAGCAAATTGAGGATGCTGTCTGCCATCAGTATCAATAGCTACAATGACCTTATCGCCAACGCTTGCACCTGCAGAGGTGATTAATGAATCTTTCTTTGCAATACCTGCAATAGCCACATCCAATGAATTGAATTCAGAATCTGGGTGAAGGTGCCCTCCAACCATAGGGACATTGAACTTCTTGCATCCATCAACAATACCTTGAAGAAGATCATCATAGATTTCATCATCAAAAATGGACATTGTATTTACCATAGCTATTGGCTTTCCCCCCATAGCTGCAATGTCATTAACGTTTACAAGCACGGAACAATAACCCGCCCAATAAGGATTTACACTCATCAATTGGCCCCAAATCCCATCGGCAGCAAGCAATATAACCTGATTGTTTCCAATGTCAATAGCTGAAGCATCATCTCCAAAGTCAAGAAGGACTTCACCAGAGATATTATAGACTTCACCTAAGGTTTTTGTAACTTTTTCAATGGAATTCTTACGGCTGACTCCTACAAATCCCTGAAGTGATTTAACAAGTTCTTCAAAATCCATCATTACACCTTTAATAATAAAAATAATTTAAAATAATTTAGATATTAAATCAATAATTTGCTCAATAATTGGCTATAAAAATAATTAAATAAATCAATTCTGCCTATCAGAATCGTCGGATTCCTGTGAATCATCAACTGAATCTCCAAATTCCTCTTCAATATATTCAGCCCATCCATCGGATTCATCTGCATATTCACCAATAGACTCTTCTGAAGAAACATCATTTAAGTTTTCATCCAGATAAACCTCTTCAACTGGAACATCTTCATAAATGACCTCTTCGTCATCATGCTCAACAAAAATCTCCTCAACCATAGGCTCATCTGAATCACGCTCAACATAAACCTCTTCAACTAAAGGTTCTCCTTTATCATGTTCAACATAAATCTCTTCAACGAAATGCTCATCGTTACCATGTTCAACATAGATTTCCTCAACTAAAGGCTCGTCGGCAGTTTCTTCTAATGGAACCTCATCATAATAAATGGAATCCTCTTCATCAGGATAAACTTCATCATCAAGATAAATCTCTTCATCGAAATAGACTTCTTCGTATTCACCGGATCCATGTTCAACTAACAGCTCTTCAAGTTGAGCATCGGAAAGTTCCTCAAAATCATCAGCAGCATATTCTTCAAGTGGAAAATCATAATTTTCATCCAAATAAATCTCTTCCCCTTCCTCTAAGGTCTCATATTCAAATCCATCAATGAACTCATCCAGATTTTCAACAAGTTCAGGATTTTCATCAACAACCTCCTGATAAGTGTCAATAACATTATAATCGCAATCCTTTTCGACAAAGCTTGGAACTATGTCCTTTACTTTCTCAACAAGATGATCCTTGAAAACATTGAATATGACAGCTTTAAATTCCTCTACAGAATTGTCTTTCTCATCAAAAGGCATTTCAAATGTGTCCTTTGACATGAAGATTTCCTCATTGATGTATTGGCCGACAATATCATCAAAACCGGAAGCGACTTCAAGGAATATTGATTTTTCATTGACAAAGCCGTTTTCAACAACCTTATCCAAATCTCCATCAATGATTCCAATGATTGGTATATTGAATCTGTACAAAATGTCAGAAGCGACCAATGAAGTGTCGTCACCTATTGTAACAACCAAGTCAAAGTCCTTGAATTTGTAAATGTCATAAGCAGCATGATCCACATAAGCCACTTTAAAGGAATACTCATCCTCAGAAATTTCACCGGAGTAAAGATTTCTCTCAATATCATTTACATAAATATCATTATTAGACAATATCCTTGGATTGATGTCTTCAGATTTTCTAAGCAAACCGGTTTTCACGATTATCCTTTCCAAATCAACAGGACCTAACTTTTCAAGTCCATGATATTTGATGGTTCCGTTGATGATGTCTACAATCATTCCATCACGGGCAATGAGGACAATGGAATCTGCATTGGAATATCCAACAACAATTCCATTAATGAAGATATTTTCATCAGGGCTTACGCCATGAATCTTACGGTAAGTGTAATTGCTGGTTTCATAATCATCATAGGATTGCAATAACTTTTCAATGGATTTTTCATCTTCACTCTCTTGATTATTTGAAAAATAGTCTGAAACAACTTCTTCCGGTGTGACTTCAATTAAATCCAAAGCTGCTTTCAAGCCACCAAATAGTTCTTCAAAGTTAAAGGAAAGAGACTCAAGCATATTTTTATCGCCTAAGCCTAAACGTGCCCTTTTGCTTTTTCTGCTTTTAGCCAATTGCTCATTCAAAATCACATTCCAACTGATGATTGCACCATCTTCCTCTCCCGGCCTTTCTATTTGAATAACAGGAATGCTTGATTCATACAATGGCTTATGGTTGGTAGCTAAAAAATCCTCATTGGAAATCTGTTTGAAATAATGAGTAAATACCTTATAACCAAAAACACGTCCAGTTTCAGGAGACTTTCCATAATTCAATAGGAAAATGACATCAGCACGTTCCCTGTTGAACAGCTCCAATGATTGACTAGGCAATAATTTCAATGATATGTCAATGACATCCTCTAATCCGGCATCGATTACTGCTGTTCTGCCCATTGTTCCACCTAAACGACAACTGACATTACCAAAATTAGACAGAATATCAATAATTTTTTCGGCCCACCCTGAATCAACTATTCCTGGACCATGTACAACTACACCAATTTCCATATTCACACCAAATACGTTTAATAGGTTTTTATTCTTCTTTTAAATACTTTAGACCCGCATATTTCACAATCGTCAAAAGGATAGTCTGCATCAAACTCCTTCTTGCATCCTTCACATGTTTTAACCCAATTGTATATTCCCTTAATCCCTTCAGTTATTATGCTGTCATATGGAATATCAATGATTTTCAAAACATTCTGCATTGAATAATCATCGGTTAAAACCTTAATGTTTTCATTTTCACTCTTTAAGTCTAAAGCTAAAGCCAATAGCTTTTTATCTGCTTCGGATAAACGCAAATCATCTCCAGATTTGGAGATAATTTCATTCAATTCTTCAATAAACTCTTCTTTTGGCTCTTTTATTATTATTTTTCCTTCTTCAATAGCTTGATCTAACAATATCTTGGATTTTAAGTCCTTTACTTCATCGGTTATCAGAGAAACAGTGAAGTTAAATTGGCTTTTTGGTTCAAAGCCATTGATAAATGCAGACGCATCCAAGATATAAAATAAATCATTCATGATAAATATATTTATATTTTAAATAAATAAAGTTAATGATATTAATTTAAGTAATAATCGTATAATTGCATATTTAAATAACATGCAAAATTCAATAAATTATAAAAAATATTTTATATGAAATCAATAAAAATTAATATGAAATATATCAATTTAACATATTAATTTTAAAAAATTAGAAATTTATTAAAAAATAATCATGGAAGTGATCTTATGAAAAGCGAAACTATGGAATTGCATAAAAAGAAAGCACCTATAAAAGTATCCTGTGGTGTAATCACTCTTAGTGACAGGTTTTCCAATGACAAGGAGGGGGAAGAAAAGGACTTGTCTGGAAAATACTTAAAAGAGGAATTGGCTAAAAAATATGATGTTGATGCTTACGCAATCATCCCTGACGAAATTGACACATTAAGACACACTATTGAGGAAATGATTGATAATGGAATAGAAGTCATCATTACAACTGGCGGAACAGGACTCGAATCAAGGGACATCACCATTGAAACAATAGAACCTCTTTTTGAAAAGGAAATCAAGGGATTTGGAGAAATATTCAGAGCTATTTCATATGATGAATTAGGAGCAGGATCCCTATTGTCAAGAGCTACTGCAGGAATCTATAGAAAAACCATGATATTCGCAATGCCTGGCTCTCCAAATGCAGTAAAGACTGGCCTTGGAATCATTATTGATGAATTAGGTCACTTGAAAAAACATGCAACAAAATAATTTTTATAAACAACTAAAGAATAAATAAAAAAATGGTTAAGAGAATGAAATAATTAAATGAACCTATAAAAAAATAAAAAATTAAAAAAATAAAAAGTTAAAAAATAAAAAAATAGAAAAAAAGAGAAATATAAAAGAATTAAAAAACGATTGTTTTTTTAAATTCAATTATTCAAAAAATTCGCTTACGGAAATTAATGGTTCAAGTGTGATTCCTTCATTTGCGAAGGTCTCCATTGCACCTTCTTCCCTGTCCACAACAACAAATGCTTTTTTAACTACTCCTCCATTATCAAGTATTGCATTTATTGCTTTTAATAAAGATCCACCAGTGGTAGTAACATCTTCAACAAGTATTACATTGTCACCTTCAAGCAAATCTCCCTCAATCAATTTGGAAGTTCCGTAACCTTTTTTCTCTTTTCTAATCATTAAGAGAGGTTTTCTTGATTCAAGTGAAACAGCGGTTGCAATAGGAACCGCACCTAATGCAGGACCTGCAATCTTATCAATGTCATCATCAACCTTTTCATTGATCAGTTTAGCTATAGTGGACAATATTTCAGGTTCGGTTATGGCCCTTTTCATATTGACATAATAATTACTTTTTTTACCTGAAGCAAGAATGAAATCTCCTTCTTCAAACACCTTATTTTCCTTTAATATCTCAATCAAATACTCTTTTGTAACCATTGAAATCACAACTTGTAAAAATGAATTATAATTGACTTTTCAAATCCTCGATTTCCTCTTCCATTTGAGCAAGTTCCTCATCGAAAACGTCTTTCAAGATAATCTTGTCCCCAATTTTACTGATCATATCAAAAGGAATTACCAATTCACTTTTGCTGATGTTTAAGGATTCTTGAATTCCTCCTTTAGATACTATGATTGATTCTATGAAATTTTCTTCCAGGTCAACCTCAACATCAACAACCTTTCCCATACTTATTACGTCGTTGCCTAAAACCTCTTTACCGACTAATTCCTTAACTATTCTCATAAAAATCTCTCCGAAAATAAGTTAGATAATAATTGTAATTGAAAATTTTTATATTAATAAACAATTAATAAACAATATTCTTTTTATTTTAATCAATTAATAAATATTTTGAAAAAATAAATGAAAATAAAAATAATTATGAAAAAGTAAAAAAAAGTAAAAAATCGATAGAAATAAAAAAATAAAAAATAAAAAATAAAAAAATAGAAAGAATGAAAAGAAAAAGATAAAGATTTAATTTAATCCTCACTGTTCCATTTTAATGCACCATACACAATACAAATTAATGTAATTAAAATTATTAATACATAAGCTCCCCAAATCCAAGGATCTTCAATTCCTAAAACTACCATAATATCACCTATTCTTTAGAAATCCCCTCAAAGGATTTGTCAAGGACTTTTTCATCAATTGGTTGTGTAAGCAAACTTACTACAATGGTAAATATTGCAGAAACAGGTATAGCAAAAATCATTACGTCAATTGAATACCAAGGCATGGTATTGATTAACATGTCTACACCAAATATGAATTTACAAATACCAAGACCTGTTGCAGTTTTCTTAAATACGAATACAAGCAAGAATAAACTTGTTAATGTACCGGATAAAAGTCCTGCAATTGCACCTTCCTTAGTTGTGCGTTTCCAGAATAAAGCTGCACAATAAACCGGCAAGAATGCTGCTGCACATAATCCCATGAACAATGAAGTACCAAGTGCTACAATACTGCCAGGCAATGCTAAACCAATTACCAATGAAAGAATAACTGCTATTAAAATACCTGCTTGGCTAACTGAAATAAATCCAATTTTACTTTCTTCTACAGCCTTGTTTGCATTGAGTTCCTCTTCACTGTACTCATCAGAACCGCCTCTGTTTCTAATTGCATCTACAATATCATGACCTAATGCAGTTCCTTGAGTGTGGTACTGAGAACTTAAAGTGGACATAGCTGCTGCAAGCAATGACAATAGGAATATGTATACGAACCATTCCGGAAGCGCTGTTGAAATGAATGTTGGAATGATTGAATCCATGTTTCCACCAACATAATCAATTGCAATCTGTCCGAAATTCTGATAGAAGTATACATTGGATAAGGAACCTACAATATAAGCGGTACAAGTCATTACAGCAATGAAGATAGCACCGATTAAAAGAGATCTGTGTAATTCCTTGTTAGATTTTACAGTCATGAATCTTACTGCAAGCTGTGGTTGAGCCAATGCACCGATACCTACACCCATAATGGTTGTGGTTACAAGAGACCACCAGAACGGACTTCCAAGTGTTGGGAAACTTGTCCAACCTGTACCTCCTTCGGCGATAGCATCAGGAGGATAAAGGTGAGCCATATTTGTAAGTGCAGTATTTGCTTCAGTAACACCACCCAATACCCAGTAAATGAATACAAGCAAGATTATCATACCGACAAACATGATTGTTCCTTGCAATGCATCGGTATACATAACACCTTTTAAACCACCGAACAATACATAAGCACAGATGACAACTGCAAGCACCAAAAGCGCTAAATTAAAGTCAAGCATTAAAGAGCTTTCCATAAATCTTGCTGCACCAATAAGAACTACAGCCGCATAAATCGGCATAGCACAGAAGATTAAAATTCCACTAAAGTACTGTATGAATTTACTATTGAATCTGCGGCCTAAAAACTCTGGAAATGTAAGGGATCCAAGATTTTTACCCATTCTACGAGTTCTTTTACCAAAGAATACGAATGCGATGAAAACCCCTACGAAAATATTTAAGAATACAAGCCAAAGTATACCCATACCGTATTTACCTGCAACCCCTCCGAAACCGACTATAGCTGCAGTGGAAATGAAAGTAGCCCCATAACTTAATGCCATGATATATGGGTGAGTTTCCCTACCTGCAATCATAAAGTCTTCTGAGGAATTAGTTCTCTTCCAAGCAAGGTATCCGACATACCCTACCATAATAAAATAGACGATAAAAACTATTCCTAATAAAAAGTAATTCATCCAAAAACCTCTAAATAAAGATCAGTATTAAAAATAATTTTTTTGAATATTTTATCCTAAACGCTTTTCTAAAATTTCAATTATAAAATAACATTCAAAAAATAATTAATAATATTTAATAAAAATGAACCAAATTTATCATTTTAGAAAATAATTCATTTAGAATAGTAAAACTTAATAAATAATACTTTTACACAATAATCTTTAATTTATATTATATATAAATTTTTTTAGAAATTACTAAAAAATATATGGAACCTTATTAAGTCTTAATAAAGTTAATAAATTGATTAAATAGAATATTTTGGAAAACTAAACTGTGCAGAAATGAACAAAAAATATACAATTTATACATTAAAAAGAATTTTTAAACTAGTAAACTTATTAATGATTAAAAATAAATTAAATAATGTTATTAAATTATAAGTTTTAAAACGGTTTTATTTAAAAAATAATTTAATTCATATGACTATTATTTTAAATCAAAATAAATCTTAAATTTATAATGTTAAGTAAATTATTACTCAAAAGACATATTGAATCATTGGAGAAATTATATGATTTGGAATGAAAAAGCAGAATGTATGGAAAGGGAAGAAAAAGAGGAAATGCAACTTGCCCTATTCCAACAACAAGTAAAAAGAGTTTATGAAAATGTCCCATTCTACAAGAAAAAGTTTGATGATGCTGGATTCCATCCAGATGACTTGAAAACTCTTGACGACATTAGCAAAATACCATTTACAACAAAAGCTGATTTAAGGGAAGCTTACCCATTCGGATTATTTGCTGTACCAGATGACGAAATTATAGAAATCCACAGTACCTCAGGAACCACTGGAACCCCTGTTGTATCAGGATATACCCAAAAAGATATAGACATATGGGGAGAATGTACTGCAAGAGCTATTGCTATGGCTGGAGGAGACAAAAACTCTAAAATTCAAAATTCATACGGATACGGATTATTCACTGGAGGATTTGGAATCGACCACGGTGCAAAGGCAATGGGTGCAACAGTTATACCAATGTCTTCAGGAAACACTGCAAGACAATTGAAGATTATGGAAGACTTCCAAAGCGATATCCTAACATGTACTCCTTCCTATGCAATGTATTTAGCAGAATCCCTTGAAAAAGAAGGATTCAATGCGGAAAGCATCAGTTTGCATGCAGGAATTTTCGGAGCTGAGATGTGGACTGAAGAAATGAGACATAGCTTAGAGGAAAAGCTTGGAATTACTGCGCATAACATTTATGGATTAACTGAATTGATGGGTCCGGGAGTATCTACAGAATGTGAATACCAAACAGGATTACACATACAAGAAGATCATTTCTATCCAGAAATCATCGACTCCGAAACTGGAGAACCCCTTGAAGATGGGCAAAAAGGGGAATTGGTCTTAACCAACCTTACAAGAGAAGGAATGCCTGTTATCAGATTCAGAACAAAAGACATTACTGCACTTAGAAGAGATAAATGCCCTTGTGGAAGAACCACTGTTAGAATGGACAGAATCACTGGTAGAAGCGACGACATGTTAAAAATCAAGGGAGTAATGGTTTACCCATCTCAAATCGAAGCTGCTATCTTGCAAATTGAAGGATTAACTGCAAACTATCAAATTCATGTTTCCAGACCAAAAACACTTGATGAAATTGAAGTGAAAGTGGAAACTTCTTCAGAATTGTTCTCTGATGAAATGAAGAAGATTGAAGAATTTGAAAGAAGAATTGCTAAGAAAATCCAAAGTGCAATTGGAATTAGTGTAGATGTAACTTTAGTAGAACCTGAATCCTTACCAAGAAGTGAAGGAAAAGCTATTAGAGTGATTGATGAGAGGAACTTTGATTAGTTGAACTTTAATAAATATATTTTATATCAATTATTAAGAAAGTGATAATATGAGTGTAAAACAACTTTCCGTATTTCTTGAAAATAAAGAAGGAAAATTAAAAAAAGCGGTTAATGCAATGTCACAGGCAGGAGTGAACATTAGAGCTCTTTCCATTGCAGACAGTTCCAAATATGGAATTTTAAGATTAATCGTTTCAGACAATGAAGTGGCAATCAAAGCTTTAAAAGAAGAAAAATTCACAGTCAAAGAAACTGATGTACTTGTTGTAGGGGTTAAAGACGAACCTAACGGCCTTAACACCATGCTTGAAATCCTTGAAAAGGAAAGCATAAATGTTGAATACCTATATGCATTCGTAAGCTCTAAAACAGATGAAGCTATTGTTGTCGTTAAAATCGAAAACTATGAAGACGGTGTAAAAGCATTGAAAGATGCAGATGCCAACCTCTTATCCAAAGAAGATTTAGCCGAATTGTAAATCTTCTTATTTTCTCTTTTTTTAAAACTTTACTTTTTTAATTTTGCTATTTTCAGCTTTTTTTATTATTTGTTTTTTATTTGCATATCTTTATCCTTTAATTGTTTTTTCTTGATTAATTTAAAAAAATTAATAATATGAAAATAAGATAAAAATAGCCTAATAAAATAAAAATAAGAAAAAAACAAACAAAGAAAATAAAAATAAGAAAAAATATAACTAAAAAG
>NZ_JAEDCO010000008.1 GCF_016294135.1 Methanobrevibacter ruminantium | reverse complement strand
CTAACCACACTGTTGCTACTAATACTAGTAAGATTTTTGTGACTCCAGCTCCTTCTGCCGTTAGTGCTGAGGATGTTGAAGTTACTTATGGTGAGCCTATTACTGTTAATGTTGCTAGCGAGAATGCTACTGGTGTGACTTATGTCATTACTGGTGAAGGTGTTGAATTGTCTGGTACTGTTCAAGATGGTGTTATCACTATTGATAAGGATTATTTATTAGCTGGTGAATACACTGTTACTTTGACTACTCAAGTTGATGCAAATCACACTGTTGCTAATAATACTAGTAAGATTACTGTTAATAGGTTAAGTATAATTATTGAAACTACCACTACCATTTCTGATGCTAGCGGTAAACCTGGTGAAACTGTAACTTTAGATGTTGAAGTTACTACTGAAGATGGAACTCCATTTAATGGTGATGTTGTAATTACTTGCCCTGATGGTAAGAAAGTGACTGTCACTGTTAAAGATGGTAAAGGTCAATTCGATTGGACTATCCCTGAAGATGCTAAAGCTGGCGATGAATATCAATTCACTGCTACTTTCAAAGGTAATTCAACTTACCTTGCATCCAGCGGAAATGGTACTGTAAGTGTTTATGAGGATGAACCTCAACCTGAACCTCCTGTACCTGAAGAACCTGAGGAACCTGTACCTGAAGTAGTTCCAGCTAAAATGTTAAACACTGGTAACCCATTAGTTGCTTTATTAGCAGCATTCGTCTTAATCGGATTAGGCTTAAAACGTAGAGAAGAAGAATAAACAGTTTTTAGGAGATTTATAATCTCCTTTCTTTTATTTTTTTAAAATTTAACCTTTTTTTCTTTTTTATATTTTTTACAATTCTTGTTTTTTTTTATCATGCAATAATTAGTTCGCATTATATGGAATTATTTTAAAAATTTTATAGATTTAATTATTTTTTTTTTTTAGCAATGTCACAATCTAAAGATTTATAAATAGATTTAACAAATATTAATTTTATGAAAATATTTTTTAAATTAGTTGAGAAATATTTCTTTATAATTATTCTACTTGCTGTATTTATTGCCATAACCATTCCAAGTTCATTTAATTGGGTTATGGAAGAGTTTATGGGAGTAAATATAATAAATGTTCTTTTAGGAATCATTCTCTTTGGAATGGGTACAACACTAAAAATAGATCACTTTGTAAATGTATTCAAAAGGCCTAAAGAGATTCTAATTGGAGTCAGTACCCAATATTTGCTGATGCCTCTTATAGCATTTGCAATTGCAAGTCTTTTTCACTTGAATGAAGCATTGGCTGTTGGGCTTGTTCTTGTTGGAACAGTTCCTGGTGGAACAGCATCTGATGTAATTACCTTCTTAGCAAAAGGGGATTTGGCCCTTTCAGTATCCCTTACTGCAGTATCCACTGTAATTTCACCTATCTTAACTCCAATTATCACATTGATTCTAATTGGAAATACAATAGCATTCAATCCTGTTGATATGTTCATTTCTATTGTGCAGATTGTAATTATTCCAATAGGTTTAGGATTGTTCCTCAATTATAAATTCCCAGACTTTTGTGAGGAATTGAAGGATTACTTGCCTGCATTGTCTTCTGTTGTGATAGCAATTATCGTTGCTGGTGTGATTGGTGTAAACAAGGAAGCAATTATCAGTTCATCCCTTGTAATAATTGCAGTGATTGTTTTGCAATATTTCATAGCAATGGCTTTAGGATTTGTAATAGCTTATATTTCTGGAATGAAAAGAAAGCAGATGATTACAATTGCAATAGAACTTGCTTTCCAGAATTCAGGGTTATCTACAAGCCTTGCTAAAACACATTTCCCAGCATTGACTTTAGCGACAGTTCCTGGTGCATTGTATTCTGTATGGCAAAACTTTGCAGGATCAATTCTTGCATATGTCTTTACAAAATATTTTAGTAATGAAGAGTAATTCTTAAAGTATTCACTCTTCAAATATTTTCTTTTTTTATTATCAAGCAATTAATACAGTAATTATTAATTTATTTATTATTTAAACTATTTTTTCATCTTTTCTCACTTTCTTCTTTAATTAACTTAAATAATGAAACAAATCCTATAAGGGCTGTAATCACTTGAGTAAGACATGATACAATATCATATATTCCTATAAAGTAAACTGCATAGATTAAAACATTAACAATAAATGCTACCTTAATCCATTTGATTGTTTTCAAGTAATAGTTGCAAATGGTAAGCTGTATGATTCCAATCATAGGCAATAGTCCAATCAGGCCCATTGTATTTATTATTGGACAAATGATTAGGGTAATTATAATGAACATTATTGCTAATTTGGAAGTAAGCTTTTCATTCATAACCAAGTAATTCCTTGCCGCTGCAATGAGCATTGTAAGTATTCCTGTCCATGAAAGGAAAAAAGCAGAGGAAACAGTAAGAATAAGCGCTTCAATAACCTGATATTTATATGCCTCTCTTTTATCATTGACTACGCAACTTAAGATAAGTGCAATTGATGCAAAAAAAGATATTATGTTTCCAATGATGATGTTAAGGGGCAAACTTAAAATATCCATTCTATTACCTTTTTGCTGATTTATTATTTTATCAAAAATAGTTCCTGTTTATATTAATTTAATTTCTTTTTTATACTAATTAATCTTTCACTAAGTTTATATATTTCTAAAGAGAAAATAATTTTAAATTAGGAATTTTATTTTTTTCTTTAAAACAATAAAGATTGATTGCCATGACACTTGTATTAATTGGACCAGCATGTGAAGATCTAATAATAATTGGAGATGAGGAAAGCTCTAAAGTAGGTGGAGCCAGCTTTTTCCAAAGCTTTGTTTATGAAGAGTTTTACAATGATTACTTAGCAGTAGTGAATGCTTCAAATGCTGACTTGATTGATGAATTCCCAAATAAGTCAAAAGTAAAGCTAATTTTAAAGGATGATACTCATCATTTCATTAATGAATATCCTAATAAGGATAATCTGGATATGAGAAAGCAATCAACCAACTTTGCAGATATACCTATACTTGCTGATGAGATAAAGAATATTCTTGATGAATGTGAAATTGATGATCGTGATATTGATGCATTTGTCCTGACACCACTTAACAGCAATGACTTTCCAATTGAAACTTTGGAATTTCTGAAAACTTTTGAAGTTCCAATATTTATTTCACTTCAAGGTTTTTTAAGATTCAAGGATGAAAACAATTCGATGGTATTAAAACTATCCGATGACCTAAAATATGTTTTTGATATAAGTGATACAATTTTCATGGATGAAGGCGAATTTGATATCATAAAATGTGGAAAATTTGAAGGTTCAACATTTGTTGTAACAAATGGAAGTAGAGGTTCAAGAATTGTTGATAGTAATGACACAACTATTAAAATAAATGCAGTTAAATGTGATGATATTGTAGATGCTACTGGATGTGGTGATACTTATATGGCTGCATATATATCAGCAAGATTAAAAAACAAAACTTTTAAAAATTCTGCAGATTTTGCATCAATGATAGCAAGTCAAAAATTGGAAAATTTTGGACCATATAGAAAATCATAAAAAACTTAAAAAAATAAAAATTCAGAAAAAAAATAAAAAAATTAAAAATAGAAAAATAGGAAAAATAAATTCCTATCTAAAATGTATAATGAATGTTGTGCAATTTGTACAAGCATACTGAACTGCTTGAAGGGAATGCATAAATCATATGGTCAAGATCTTCAAGGCTGATTTTTTGATTGATGATGAATGTAAACATATTCGCCACATTCTCGGCATCTGCTGCCATGATTTCTGCACCGACTATTTGAAGGTCCTTATCTACAATTACCTTAGCTTCAGCGGTTCTGTCGTTTTTAAGCTCAAGTGAATAGGATTTTCCGTATTGGATTCTATGCACTTCGTAGTCATCACTCTCTTCAGCTACAAAAGCAGGAACTCCAACTGTTGCTATTCTTGGAATTGTATAAGCAACTGCAGGAACTACAGGATAAACTATTTTTTCAGGATTTTCCTCCAATAATGCCTTTCCAAGGTATTTTGATTGATGGATTGCAACAGTTACAAGCTTTGCGATTCCACTATCTGCCACATCACCGCTTGCATAGATATTAGGAACTTCAGTTTGAAGGTATTCATTAACCTTAATTCCTCTATTGGTATATGTCAAACCTACGTTTTCAAGACCAATGTCATCTACATTTGCTTCTCTTCCCATAGCTGCAATGACATAGTCTCCTGCTAAGCTTAAACCGCTTTCACAGTTAACTGTAAATGCATTTTCATAAGCTTTATTATCGATTTTAGCATCAGGATCCCTTAATTTATCATCAATATTCAATGCATTTTCAAGATTAAGAACTCTTTTTTCAGGATTATCGATTGCAACATTCTCATCCTTAATGATTTCTCTAACGGTTTCATTGAAGTGGAATCTGATGTTTTTCTCTTTAAGTATTTCAATTACATGTTGAACATATGGCTGGTGGAAGTATTTCAATGCCCTGTCTCCTCTGATGATTACATCCGCTTCAAGACCTGCCTCTGCAAGGATTGATGCAAATTCCATTCCTACAAATCCTGCACCAATGATTATTGCATGCTTTGGAAGCTCATCAATGTCTAAAAAGTCAGTGCTGTCATGTAAGTATTCCTTTCCAGGAATGTCTGGAATTGCAGGTTTCAAACCAGTACAAATGACTATTTTCTCTGTGGTGAATTTCTCTTCTCCAACTTGAACGGTATGCTCATCAATGATTATTCCTCTTCCATGAGCAACATCAAGGCCATATTCCTTGAATTTTCCATCAAGGAAAGGAGCCATATTTGCAATTCTCTTACGTTTCAATTCCATTAATGCAGTCCAATCCACATCAAAATCGCCGGATTTTCCACAGCCTTCGAAATTGTCTGCCAATGCCTTTATTTCATATGGGGCATCAAGGATTGCCTTTGAGTTGCAACCTCTGTTTGCACATGTTCCACCATATAGGCTTTCTTCAACGATTAATATTTTAAGGCCTGCTTTTCTTAAGAAACGGCCTCCTTGCCATGCTGCATTTCCACTTCCAATATATATTACATCATAATCCATATTAATTCCTCTAAATATTATATGTAAAAAATAGTAGATATTATTTATTATTTTTAAAAGTTTTTATTCTTTTTGATTTTTTTCTATCATTATTATTTTATATATTTTTAAATTAAATAGTAAAACATATAAAATTATAAGAGTTTGCAATTTAATATAATATGATATTGATTCAATTAAAAAAATCTTTAATCTATATTTTTATATTTGGGTTTTTAAAAGATAATGTAGGCTTTTGCCAATATCTGATTCAAAAGAATTTTTCTTTATGCAGTTATAAAGAAAAAATGTGAATGGCTTTATGGGACTTTAAAAACTCTTTTATAGAATAATTGTAATTTTTTTATTCTTTCTAAAATTGTTATGATAGAATTTAATTTCAAGATCTTGATAAAAGGAGGATACTTTGATTAAAAAAAATTTCAAAAAACAT
Organism: Methanobrevibacter ruminantium; assembly: GCF_016294135.1. Taxonomy (NCBI): domain Archaea; kingdom Methanobacteriati; phylum Methanobacteriota; class Methanobacteria; order Methanobacteriales; family Methanobacteriaceae; genus Methanobrevibacter; species Methanobrevibacter ruminantium. Next base: position 45,943 of record NZ_JAEDCO010000008.1, on the reverse strand, counting down.
AATGTACATAAAGAAGCTAGCGAAAACCTTTCCATTGCATTGGTTTTAAATATAATATTTAATATTATCGTTATCAGCGGAGGAATTTTCACGAATAGTGTAGCAATCCTATCTGATGCTTTGCATGATTTAAGTGATACAATTTCAATATTGATTGCGTGGATTTTGGAAAAATTTTCCATTAGGAAATCCAATGATAATTTTACTTACGGTTTCCAAAGATTATCCATTTTTGGAGCCTTATTTAATTCCACTATAGTCCTCCTAGTCTCTATGACTGTTGCTTATGAAGCATTGCATCGACTATTCATAAGCCAATCTCCTGATGCTTCAGGCATGATCCTGATTGCTATTTTAGGCATAATATTTAAAGGAGCCTCTTTAATTAGATTGCATAAAGGAAGAACATTTAATGAAAAGGCCATTTCTATTCATATGCTTGGAGATGTATTCGAATGGGTTGCTCTTCTAATAGTCAGTTTGATTTTATATTTTGCAAACATTCCAATTCTCGATCCAATTGCATCTATTTTAGTAAGTGTTTGGGTTATCTATAATTTGGCCAAAACATTAATTGCAAGCGTTAAAATACTTTTGCAATCAAGTCCAAGCAATATTGATGTTGATTCATTAAAAAAAGATTTATTAAGTGTTAATCATGTTGAATCAATTGATGATTTTCATATTTGGTCATTGGATGGAATAGAAAATGTTCTCACATCCAAGCTTAGATTATCAGTGAATAGTGAAAATGTTAATGGTATTGAGTCAACACTAGCTGACTTAAGGAAAGTGGCTATTGGTTATGGTATTGATGAAACAACTTTTGAATTCACATATTTAAAAAATAATTGAAAGAGGGGTTAAGGAGAATTATAATTCTCCTCTTTCTCTTCTCTCATCGAGAAGCCTTAATCCGATTTCACCTAATTTGTATTTTTGGATTTTACCACTTGTGGTAAGTGGGAACTCATCTACAAAGAACACATATTTAGGAACTTTATATCTAGCAATGCTGCCGATACAGAAGTCTCTGATATCCGCTTCAGTAACATCATCGTATCCAGGTTCCTTGATAATGAATGCACCAACGATTTCACCGTATTTCTCATCAGGAATACCTGCTACCTGAACATCCTGTACACATTCATGAGTGAAGAGATACTCTTCGATTTCTCTTGGATAGATGTTTTCTCCACCACGAATGATCATGTCCTTGATTCTTCCTACAATTGAGTAGTAACCTTCCTCATCTACAGTAGCTAAGTCTCCAGAGTGTAGCCATCCATCCGGTTCAATGGTTTCAGCGGTTTTTTCAGGCATATTGTAGTAACCTTTCATTACATTGAAACCTCTGCACATGATTTCTCCAGTTTCTCCAGGTCCAAGTTCCTCACCGGTTTCAGGATCTACAATCTTAACTTCAATATTAGGGAATTTTCTTCCTACAGTATTGATTTTTTTCTCAAATGTATCCGCTGCATTGGTTTGAGTAAATCCTGGTGCTGCTTCAGTAAGGCCGTATACACTGGTAATTTCCTTCATGTTCATCTTTTCAATTGCATCTTTCATGGTTTCAACCGGACATGTGGAACCTGCCATGATACCAGTTCTAAGTGAAGACATATCAAACATATCAAACATCGGATGGTTCATCATTCCAATGAACATGGTTGGAACTCCATAGATGGATGTGCATTTTTCCTTTTGAATTGATGAAATTGCAAGAAGAGGGTCATATTCTTCAAGCATAATCATAGTGGAACCATGTGTAATGACTGCCATCACTCCCAGTACAGTTCCAAAGCAGTGGAATAAAGGCACTTGTAAGAGAAGCCTGTCAGCAGGAGTATAATTCATGTTTTCTCCAATGTAATATCCGTCATTAACAATGTTACGGCTTGTAAGCATTACTCCTTTAGGGAATCCCTCAGTACCACTTGTATATTGCATATTGATTACATCATGTTGTGTAACGGAATCCTTAACTTTCTGATACTCATCATCATCATAGTTCATTCCAAGAAGCAATAATTCATTTGTATTGAACATTCCCCTATGCTTTTCCTGCCCTACATGGATAATGTATTTTAAGCAAGGGAATTTTTCACTTTTCAAATTTCCTCTTGCACTTGTTTTCATTTCTGGAACAAGTTCATTAATGATATCAAAATAGCTTGTATCCCTAAATCCATCAGTCATTGCCAATGCTTTCATATCTGACTGTTTCAAAACGTATTCTAATTCATGGGATTGGTAAGCTGTGTTCACAGTAACGATTGTTGCACCGATTTTAGCGGTTGCAAACATAAATGTTAACCATTCAGGCACGTTTTTAGCCCAAATGCCTACATGGTCTCCTTTTTTTATTCCGATGGAAAGTAGACCTTTAGCCATATTGTCTACTCTTTCATCAAACTCTTTATATGTGAATCTAAGGTTTCTGTCGGGGTAAACGATAAATTCATGATCAGGTTGCTTTTCAACTTGGCTCTCAAAGAATTTTCCAAGTGAAAGTTCAGTAAATAGTTCACTCATTTTTTCACCATTTTCATAATAATATCAGTTAATCTTTATTTATAATTTAATATTTGCTCTTTTTAATTTGCTTTCGTATAAAGGTTAAATCACTATTGGCTTAATAAGGAGTGTATAAAACAGCTAATATTTTTGCTTTGTCTCCACTTGAGTGTAAATGATGTGGTACAACTGAATCATAGAATATGCTGTCACCTGCAGCTACAGTAAACTTGTCTTTACCGTATTCCACTTCAATTTCGCCTTCTAATACATAAATGAACTCTTCTCCTTCGTGTGATGATAACTTGTAGTCTTCTTCAAATGTAATGTCAATTATGTATGGATCGATATTTCTGTCGATTTTACCTGCACCTAATGAGTGGAATTCTAAATTACTTGCATTAGTCACATCTTCTCTTCCGGAGAAGTATAATACATTGTTTGGTTTTCCTCCTCTTACTACAACAGGTCCAAGCTGTGGTGTGTCGTCAAGGAAGGTTCCCACTCTTACTCCAAGAGCTTTTGCCATTTTGGTTAATGGAGTGAGGGAAGGAATGATTTCACCATTTTCCATAGCTTGAAGAACTTCTAATTTCACGTCACTTTTTTCTGCAAGTTCTTCAATGCTCATATTTTGTCTTTCTCTAATGCTTTTTACCTTTAAAGCAAATTCTTTGTTTTCTTTCATTTTTTCACCTTTAGACATGGATTTTTTTTTAAAATTTGATATTTTTATATTTTTTAATTCTATATTTAGTTTAATATAATTAGAAAAATTTCTAAATTTTCTTTAACGAGTAATTTTACATTAAATGGTTTAAAAAAGAGAATAAAGAAGCAATAAATTTAATAAAAAAAGATTAATGGTAGTTATTCATCATCACCAATATCTGCAGAACCAGAATTTGATTGGGAATCTGAATTATCTCCTCTACCATTCTCATTGCCGTTTGAATTTGAGTTACTGTTATGATTACTGTTATGATTACTGTTTGGATTGGTGTTTCCATTATCATAACCATCATCATTGTCTTCAATAGTGGAATTTGAATCTGTTTCATTATCAGTTTCATTAACTTCTTCTACTTTTTTTGGTTCATAAACCGCATTTATAGTTGCTGGAACAAAATTGTCGTTATCCAATGCAATCATCTTGTCAGTATCATTTATTCCTGGAAAGGATGAACTAACAAAATCCCCTGTAAATGCAGCTGCAAAATTACTCAATCCCAAGGCAAGGACGGCAATAACCAAAAATATGCAGAATTTAGCTTTTCTATCAACTTTCAAATTCTCACCTCTTAGAAGTTTATTTATTAATATATTTATAAATTAATATAATTAAGAAAATAATTTTCATTAAATGGATATACATTATAAATTTTTATTTAAATAGTATTTATATATTATGGTAAAATTATCTTTTCTATGCTTATTTCTCTTTTATTCCGTAATTTGCTTAACTTAAAGCATCAAAATCATTTATCCTTGTTAATTATTTCATTTATTTAGTTTATTTCCTTATTTGCTTTTAGCAATTTGTTAAGGGGAATATTTATATACTTAAAAAACATATAGTATTATGTCGGAAGTCGGAAGCCGTCTTCCGATAGGAAATAAATAATTTCATTTTATGAAATTAGTTTATGATTATATTTCAACTGCAACAAATATTAAAAATTAATATAATTCTTAAATTTAATCTAAAATAAGTCTAAAACATCAAATTTCATTAATTAATTACTTTATTGATCAAACTTAATTACTAAACGCGTTTATTAAAAAATCATTAAGATTTTTTGAAATTATTTATTTCCTTAATTTTATTATTAATTGATTTATGAGTAAGTGAAAATATGGTAATGTTAAGTACAGGTGATACTGCATGGATACTCATTGCAACTATCTTGGTTTTATTGATGAGCATCCCTGGAGTTGCTTTCTTTTATGGCGGTTTAACAAAAAGGAAAAATGTATTGAATACAATGTTTTTAACATTTATTGCATTCTCTATAGCAAGCATAATTTGGGTAGCTTATGGATATCCGTTTGCTTTTGGAGATGTAAGCATCAGTGGATTGATTGCACATCCTGCACATTTCTTCATGACTGGAATTGGGATAAATGATTTGACTGGTTCCATTCCAACAATATTGTTTATTGTATTCCAATTGACTTTTGCAGGACTTACAGCAGCTCTTGTATCCGGAGCTATTGTAGGCAGGATGAAAACCTCTGCTTGGATGATATTCATCATTGCATGGGTTACTCTTGTTTACGTCCCTATTGCCCATTGGGTATGGGGTGGAGGATGGCTGATGCAAATGGGATCATTGGACTTTGCAGGAGGTACAGTTGTGCATATTAACTCTGGAGTTACAGCTTTAGCATTGGCTCTTGTCCTTGGAAAAAGGAAAATTCCTTCATTGCTACCACATAACTTAGGTTATTCTGTTTTAGGTGCAGGGCTCCTATGGTTTGGATGGATGGGATTCAACGGAGGATCTGCTCTTGCAGCTAATGGGCTTGCAGCTTCTGCTATTCTAGTTTCAAATGTTGCAGCAGCAACTGCTCTTATCACATGGGTATTGATTGATACAGTTAAAATAGGAAAACCTACAATGTTAGGTGCTATTACAGGAGGTGTTGCAGGTCTTGTAGCAATTACTCCTGCAGCTGGGTTTGTTGATGTTCCTGCAGCAATCATTATAGGTTTTGTAACTGCATTTGTATCCTACTACGCTATTTACTATCTGAAATCAAAATTTGGCTACGACGATGCTTTGGATGTATTTGGAGTTCATGGTCTTTCAGGTGTATGGGGAGCAATAGCTACCGGTATCTTCGCTTCACCTGCAATCAATGGAGCAGCAGGACTGCTATTTGGAAATCCTAACCAGCTTACAATACAAATAATAAGTATTATTGTAACAGCAGTTTATGCATTTGTTGTAAGCATAATTCTTGCAAAAATCCTTGATAAGACAATTGGTATCAGAGTTAATGAAAAAGAGGAGATTGAAGGACTCGATGCAAATCTACACAATGAATCAGGATATAGACTATAGATTAATTTAATGGTGGAGTGATATTTATGAAAAGGATAATTGCAGTTATTCGTCAGGAAAAGTTTGAAAACGTTAAAAAAGCATTGATTGATGCCGGCTGTGAAGGAATGAATGTTTCAGAGGTTAAAGGAAGAGGAAGGCAAATGGGTATCAAGGAATCCTATAGAGGTTCCAGTTACTGCATTGATCTTATTCCTAAAACACGTATAGAGCTTGTTGTCAATGATGAGGATTTAGGACGCATTTTGGATGTTATCATTGAAAGTGCACGCACTGGTGAAGTTGGAGATGGAAAGATTTTCGTTTCTGATGTAATTGAAGTGATTAGGATTAGGACAGGTGAAAGAGGTTCTGATGCTGTTTAACTCAAGCTTTTTGACCTTCGGTCAAAAACCTTGACCAAAATTCTTTCCTCAGTTGGGAGTAAAAAACTCCCTATTTTTTATTTTATATTTCTTTAATTTTCTTTTTTTTTATTTTATTTTCATTTTATCTAATTTTTTAATTTTTTACATTTTTAATTTTTTATATATTTAAATACTATTTTTAATAAATTATTATTTAATTAACATTTAGAAAATTAGAAAATTATTTAAATAATTATTTCTATTAACTATTTTTTGAGGAATCATATGCCAATTGATGATAAAAATCAAGAATTTGAATTGATAATGAAAACAAGTGATGGTGATGAAATACTAAAGAATTCAGACACTGTTCTTGTTAGATTTGGTCCTAAAAGAAATGGAATAGTCAGTTCTTGGTTAAATGGAGGATACAATGAGGATTTATCTGCTGTTTTCAATCATCAATTGTCTCAAGAAAACATTGATAAGTATGGCGATGGAGGCATATTGGATTTCCTAAAGGACTTATCAACTGATTTTTATAATGGTTTGGATTTAAGAAGCGACAAGTTAAGCGGTCTTATCACATCTGCAGACATGAACAGTTATTCAATAGCTTGTGAAAAATATAGGGATATTGAAGTTATTGCAATTACAACAGCCGGTGCTAGAGTAAATGCTGTCTCTGCAGGAGATATTGCTTCATATTATGAAATCAATGCAGATTATCGTTATGATTTAGAAGAAGATGAAAGCAATGGTCAAAACAATAATCAAAATCCAAATAAGCCTGGAACAATCAATACAATACTTTTAATAAATACAAAATTGGATGAAAGCTCCCTTTTATTAGCAGAAATGATTGCTGTAGAGGCAAAAGCAGTTGCCCTTAGGGATTTGATGGTGTCAAGCAATTATTCTGATGAGATAGCTACAGGTACAGGAACTGATGGACTAGCTATTTTCTCAAATATGGAAAGTGAAAACTTTACAGACAATGTCAGCAAGCATGCTAAAATAGGGGAACTTATAGGAAAAGTTGTTATTGATTCAATAAAAGAAGCTTTAGCTAAACTGCAATGGTTGACTCCAACTTATCAATTGAATGCATTGGTTAGATTGGATAGGTTCCAGTACAATTTAGATGATTTTTATAACAATTATTTGCCAAAACATATGAAAATGGAGGATGAAGATGATAAAAGGGAATTCATTGCTTCATTAATCAGCATTTCCAAAAATCCGGAACTTGTTTCATATGTTTCATTGATAATACATCTTTTAGATCAATACAGATATTGTTTATTAAGCAAGAAAACAGTTTTAAAGGCTTCCAATTCAATCTTGGAAAATCAATTAAATAGGATTGAATGGCAATCAATGAAATTGCTTTTGGATTACATCATCAAGACTCAATTAGAATGATTTTAAAATACTAATTTTCCTATTTCCTATCCTATTTTTACTATTTTTTCTATTTTTTTCTATTTTTTATCATATGGTTGATATTTTATCAAACGGGGTTTATTTAAAAGTATTACTTTTTTTAAGATTTTATAGAGTTTTTTATTACTTTTTAAACATTTATATACTCTTTTTTATATAATAAATAATAAGTTGGAGGTTTTAGTATTTTAGAGGCAAGAAATATAGTTTTTGATTATCCTGATGGAACAAGGGCATTGAACAACATTAATTTTAAGGTTGATAAAGGTGAAATGGTGGCTCTTTTAGGAAGAAATGGGGCTGGAAAGTCTACACTTTTCTTACATTTCAATGGAATCAACATACCAAAATCAGGTGAAATCTATATTGATGGAGAGAAACTTGAATATGATAAGGAAAGTCTATTCAAAGCTCGTCAGAAAATAGGAATCGTATTTCAAAACCCAGATAATCAACTCTTTGCTCCAACTGTAGAGGAGGATGTGGCTTTTGGGCCAATGAATTTAGGGCTTCCAATTGAAGAGGTGGAACGAAGGGTTAAGGATTCCCTTGAAAAGGTTGGAATGGCCGGATTTGAAAAGAAATCCCCTCATCATTTAAGTGGCGGTCAAAAGAAAAGGGTAGCTATTGCAGGTATTTTGGCTATGAATCCTGAACTGATGATTCTTGATGAGCCTACCTCAGGTTTGGATCCAAAAGGAGCTTCACATATTCTTAAGTTATTGCATGAATTGAATCAGGAAGGAATGACTATTGTAATATCAACTCATGATGTTGATTTGGTTCCTGTCTATTCAACTGAAATCCATTTGATCAGTGATGGGGAAATCATTGCTCATGGCTTGCCTAAAGAGGTTTTTTCCGATGTGGAACTTATAAGGTCTGCAGATTTACGTTTGCCAAGAATAGCTCATCTTGCTGAAGTCCTAAATAAGAAGGATGGTTTGGATTTTGGAGAATATTATCCTTTAACCATTGGGGAAGCACGTGAGAGAATTCTTGATTTGATGGATATAAAAGAATAGGAATTGCTTATTCTTTTCTAATTTAAGTTCTTTTTTTACTTTTTTTAATTTAATAGTTAATATTTTAAACTAGTTTCAATAAACTAATTTTAAAAAGCTTTTAAAAATAAAAATTTGATTTTTTCTATTTTTTGTGATGATTCAAATGACTGATGAGATTATTAAGCAAATTAAGAGGAATTTAAGCGGAAATCCTGATTTGGATAGGGATTATCTGGTATCTCAATTGGATTATTATAAGAATCATGAATCTGCCTATGAGATCATTAAAGAGATTTCAAGATTAATTTGGCAGTCCTTAGATTTTTATCTTGATTACAATGATAATGAATCCAAAAAGACAAATGTATCAAGGATTCTTGATGAGGTTATTCCACTTATTGCAAATCGTGACAAGAAAACCGCTTTAGAAAAATTAGACAATTTCATGAGTTATTTTGTTGATAAGTATGAAATGGGGAACATTCCTAAGGGAAGCGATTTCAAATCAAATAGACCAATTACTGAAATCCAATATATGAGATATGAGGAAAACAAGTTGTCCAGAAGTCCAAGAAATTATAATCTCAATCAGAAAAAGAGCAGGGTTAATTGGAAAAAAGATGTAAAAATCAATAGAATTAGTGAAGTTGATAGTGAGGACAATACTCTTTTAAAGGAATATCATAGCTTTTTAAATCCTCTTGAAGAGATTTTGTTTTACCAATACATTGGCTTAAGGAATGAATTGGGGTATATTCCTTTCAATGAGCCTCTTTTTGATTTATATTATATTTATGGAACTTTGCTTTTGGAAAATGATAACTTTGAAAAGGCAGAGAAATATCTTCTTAAGGCCTTAAGGATCAATCCAGTATCCTCAAAAACCATTCTTTCCCTAGTAGACATTTATAAATCTAAGACACGGACCTACAACAGATTTTTCCTATACAATGTAGATGCATTGAAGTTTGCATATAAGAATGAGGATATAGCAAGAGCCTATAGGAATTTTGGTTTCTTTTATGTTGAGGAAAATCAATTGGATATTGCTGCTGTCTTCTATGATTTCAGCTTGAACTTTGATTTCAACAAGCAGGCATTTAGGGAACTTGAATATATTAAATCCAGAGGATTCAACACTGAAATCAGTCGAAAGGATGCAGAAAGAATCATTGAATCAAAGAGTATTCAAGTGGGAGCCAATCCATTTGTCCTAGATACATTAAAGGGCATTTGCGCTGATTTGGAATACAGGAAGAATTATAGTGGCGCATTGTATTTCTATAGGATCCTATATGACTTGACTAAAGACAATATTGTTTTAGGGAAGATCAATTCAATTCAAAATAGGATTTAATAATAAGATGATTTTTTATATTTTCAAATATTTGATTTACTTTATATATAATTAAAAACATAATCAATAATATTGTATCAAAATATTAAATTAATTATTGTTAGAATAATTAAATAATTTTTAAAATAATGTTTATTTGGTGAATAAAATGAGAATAGGAATTGCAGATACTACATTCGCTCGTTATGATATGGGTGCTGCAGCTATTGATGAATTAAAGAAAAACGCTTCAGACTTAAAGATTATCCGCGTTACTGTTCCAGGTGTAAAGGATCTTCCCGTAGCAAGCAAAAAGCTAATTGAAGAGGAAGACTGTGAGATTGTCATGGCATTGGGAATGCCTGGACCTATGGAAAAGGATAAGATGTGTGCTCATGAAGCGTCTACAGGTTTAATTCGTGCTCAACTCATGACCAACACCCATATTTTGGAAGTGTTTGTTCATGAAGATGAAGAGGAAGACCCTAAGGAGCTAAAGAAATTAGCAGACAATAGGGCTCGTGAACATGCTCAAAACCTTATCAAGATGATGTTCCATCCTAAACAAATGAGAAAAGAAGCAGGAAAAGGAATGAGAGAAGGTAAAGAAGACGCAGGTCCTTTATAGCTAAAAAATTTCAAAGATAATATGTCAGATGTAAATTCAGAAATCGCTAAAGATGTTTATTTGGTTGTTCCAGCATTCAATGAAGAGAAGACAGTGTCCCAAATCCTTGAAGGAATAGCTGAAAGGGGATATAATGTGATTCTTGTCAACGACGGTTCTCGAGACAAGACCCTTGAATTGGCTATTGAATCAAAAAGGAAGTATCCCAATCAGATATTTGTCATTTCCCATGTAATCAATAGGGGACTTGGTGCTGCATTGAAAACCGGAATGGTTCTTGCACATAATAAAGGCGCTAAATACATTGTAACCTTTGACGCTGATGGGCAGCATGAAATAGCGGATATTCCAAAGGTATGCAAGCCTTTAGTTGATTGTGAGGCAGATGTTGTAATTGGTGCAAGGCCATTTGAAGACATGCCAATAAGCAAAAGTTTTGCAAACCTGATCATGAATGCCTTGACTTTCATATTCTATGGCAGAAGGGTTAAGGATTCACAGTCCGGTCTCAGGGCATTTACAGCCCATGCTGCTGATGCAATAAACATCGTTTCAAGAGGATATGGGGTATCATCTGAATTCATTAAAGAGATAAGTGATAAGGGTCTTAGATTAGTTGAAGTAACAATAACTACAATCTATACTCCTGAAACCCAAAATAAGGGAACTGATGCAATAGTTGGATTGAAAATTCTCACTAAGATGGTGATTGACTTATTTAGAATATGATTAGAATATAATTAAGGAAGTGTTATTATTATAGGTCCATTTCGCACATATCAGATTTTATTAATTATTGCAAGCATACTATTCCTTATTTTCTTCTATAGGAGATTAAGAGTTAAGAAGATCACTCCAGCTTCATTTGGATTATGTATTCTTATATGTATTATTGTTAATTTCTTTGCTTTTGCCCCTAGATTCAGTGACCCTCTTGCAGGATTCTTCGGTTTTGGCAGAGGATTGGATTTACTTCTTGTTCTTGGATACGGTATTCTAGTTTATGCGATTTTTAGATTGTATGTGAAAATCGATGAGTTGAATAGGAATACAACTGAACTTGTCAGGGCATTAGCAATAAAGGATGAAATCAAATTGGAAGATATTGATAATGAAGAGGAATGATTTCCTCAATTATTTTTTTTAATTAAAATTAGTTTTCAGTTTATGGATTGGATTAAATAATTTTTTTATATTTATTAAGGTTAAAATATGTTATTGTATTTTAGAGGATGTACAGCTAGAGAGAAATTAACTTCAATCAGCAAGGCTACAGAAAGGATTTTAAAGATAGCAAAAATAGATTATGAAACTTTAGAAGACGAAAAATGCTGTGGATCTGTACTTTTAAGAACTGGTTTTTTAGATGATGCCATTGAACAGATGAATGGGAATTTAGATGATTTTGAAGGAAAGACCATTCTAACTTCATGTGCAGGCTGTTATAAGACATTGAAGGAAGATTATAAGAAGTACCTTGGTGTTGATTTAAAGGTTATTCACATTTCTCAGCTATTGGAGCAATTGATTAAGGAAAATAAAATCAATCTTAAAGGCAATAAGGACTTAAAGGTCACATATCATGATTCCTGTCATTTAGGAAGGCATGCTGGAGAATATGAAGCTCCCCGCAATGTAATCAATTCCATTTCTAATTTGGTTGAAATGGAAAACAATAGGGAAAAGGCAAGATGCTGTGGCTCTGGAGGTGGAGTGAAATCCGCTTATGGCGAATTGTCCAATTCAATTGCTGGATTGAGAATCAAGGAAGCAAAGGAAACTGATGCTGACTTATTGGTAAGTGCTTGTCCATTTTGCAAATTGAATTTAAGTCAAAATGGTGATGATTTGGAAGTCTTGGATTTATCCGAATTCGTTTTGAAAAATATGGAAGAGGAGGAGATTCAATGAAAGAGGAAGAAATTGAATCAATGAGAAAAGTGTTCAATAATCTAAAGAAAAAGATTGAACCTCTCGCAGAGTCTCCTAAAATTCAGGCTCTTCAAAAAAGAGTTATAGGCATCAGAAAGGATGCAATAGAAAACAATGAAGAGCTTATAGCTATTGCAAAGGAAAGCTTTAAGGAAAATGACATTGATTGCTTTTATGCACATGATGAGGAAGAGGCAAGGAAAATATTGTTGGATTTAATCAATAAAGAGATTGAATCAAGCAATTTAGATAAAAATGAGGTCTATATTGCAAAGTCCAAATCAAATACCTTGCGTGAAATCAATGCAAGTGAGTTTTTAGAATCCCATGGCATGAAAATAATAGAAACCGATTTAGGTGACAGGATTTTACAATTGAAAAAGGATGACAATAGTCCTGTTCATCCAACTGGTCCCGCTTCCCATTTGACTGTTAAGGATATTGCAGACATTGTCAATGAAGCTATGGATTTGGATTTGCCTGCTGTTCCAAGACCAATTATGGAAGCAGTTAGGGAAGATGTTTTGAAACTTCTTGAAAAGTCCTCAATTGGAATTAGCGGTTCTAATTCAATAGCTGCCGAGGACGGTTCCATCTTAATGGTTCATAATGAAGGAAATATAAGTCTTGTTCAAAACAAAAAACTTCACATTGTCCTTGCAGGAATCGATAAGTTGGTTCCATTTGTAGAGGATTCAGTTTCAATTGCAAAACTTGAAACCGCTTATGCAACTGGAAATCCTTTGACTTCATATATGAATATAGTTTCAGGCCCTTCTAAAACTGCCGATATTGAAAAAAAGCTTCTAAAGAATATGTATGGAGCAGAAAAGGTAGCTGTTGTTCTGCTTGATAACGGCAGAAAGGAATCTATTGATGAATGCCTTTGGTGCATTGGCTGTGGAAATTGCATTGTAAGCTGTCCTGTTTATAATATTTTAGGGAATGAATTTGGTTATCATAGCTATTTAGGTGGTCGTGGTGTTGCAATGAGTAAATACCTAAAGGATAATCAAGTAAGTGTTGATTCTGGCTTGTACATGTGTACATTATGTGGCATGTGCACAGAGAATTGTCCAGTTCTCACCCCAACATATGAAATAATTGAGGGTCTTAGAAATACAACTCAAAAAGAGGGGCTTTCAAAGGACCAACACAAAAGAATAAGGAATAACATTAAGGATAATGGATCCCCTTATTAATTTTTCATACATTTAATTTTTTACATTTAATTTAATACATTTATTTTTTTCTTCTCTTCTTTTTTTATTTTTCAAATTATCCTATTTTTTTAAAATAGCAATTCTTTTTATATTCGATGTGAAATTGTTCTCAAAATCGATATGAAAACATTTATATATCATTAGAAAATAAAATACTATTAGTAATCAAATAACATTAAATCAGTAAATAACAAGGTTAAGTAATGATGAAAGTCATTATCATTCGATAGTGAAAGTTATTGCATAAAGGATATTTAAAAGTTCTTTCACTTCAAATTTTTGATTTAATATTTGATTGTCTTTTATAATATTAAAAAGGAGAATATATATGAATAGAAAAGCTTTGATGATTGCTGTTTTAGCATTAATAGCTGTTATTAGTGTAGGTTCATGTTCTGCTGGCTGGTTTGACTTTATAACTGGTGAACCAGACTTAAATGGACAAGAAGTCAATTTAGCTGCAGCAGCTAGTTTAAAAAATGTATTTGATGATGAATTAATTCCTATGTTTGAAGAAAAATACCCTGGCGTAAAGGTCACTCCAACTTACGCTTCCAGTGGTGACTTGCAAACTCAAATTGAAAACGGTTTAGAGGCAGATGTGTTCATGTCTGCTGCTAACAAGCAAATGAATGCTTTAGCTGATGAAGGTTTAGTTGACAATGATACAAACCTCCAATTCTTGGAAAACAAAGTTGTATTGATCGTACCTGCTGATTCAGACTCCAACATCACTTCATTTGAAGATTTAGCAAATGTTGAAGGAAACATTGCTATCGGTGACCCTGAATCCGTACCTGCAGGACAATACGCAGAAGAAATCTTAACCAACCTCGGAATATACGATCAAATTGAATCCAAATTTTCCTTAGGTACTGATGTAACTGCAGTATTGAACCAAGTAGCTCAAGGGTCTGCTGAATGTGGTATTGTATACGCTACTGATGCTAAATCCACTGATGATGTAAAAGTCGTCTGTGAAGCACCAGAAGATGCTTTAGACACTCCAGTTATTTATCCTATTGCTCAATTAAAAGATTCCAAAAACTCAGAAGCAGCAGCTGAATTCATGGACTTCTTGGAAAGCCAAGAAGCTAAAGATAAATTCGTTGAATATGGATTCACTCTTCACGAGTAGATTCAGTATCACTTATTCATGTGAATAATAAAAATATTAAAAAAAACTTAATATTGGATTATTCATGTGAATAACCACTTTTTTTTAAAATTTTTAGTTAATATTAAATTATTTATCTAATATTTTACCTAATTATTATGCAAATATTAATAAGAATTAAAAAGAAATATATTATCTATCATATCGATTGAATAATTTAATATTAATTAAGGAGAATATTACATGACAGATTGGTCCCCAATTTTCATTTCAATGAAAACCGCAAGCGTTTCAATTTTCATAACCTTTTTTGTAGGTTTGATTGTCGCTTGGGGGCTTGTGAAGATGAAAAATGACACTGGAAAGATTATATTAGATGGCATATTCACATTGCCTCTTGTATTGCCTCCTACTGTAGTGGGTTTCTTTTTATTATGGATTTTTGGTGTAAGAGGACCTATAGGAAGCTTTTTTATAGACTTTTTTGCATACAAAATAGCTTTCTCATGGCCTGCAACTGTAATTGCAGCAGTGGTTATGTCTTTTCCATTGATGTACCGTTCTGCTCGAGGTGCATTTGAGCAAATAGATTCAGACCTATTGGATGCAGGACGTACATTGGGAATGTCTGAATGGAATATATTCTGGAAAGTTGCATTTGCAAATGCATTGCCGGGAATACTCAGTGGTGGAATTCTTGCTTATGCACGTGGTTTAGGGGAGTTCGGTGCAACAGCTATGCTTGCAGGAAACATTGCAGGACAAACAAGAACACTTCCTATGGCTGTTTATTCAGAAGTGGCTGCAGGTAATATGGGAGAGGCATTTGGTTATGTTATAGTCATTGTTTTCATTGCATTCATTGTTATTTTCATTATGGATTATGTCACTTTACGTAAGGAAAAGCAATGGAGATATGATTAAAGTAATTTATTTAATAAAGAAATCTAAATTAAAATTATTATTTGCTAATTCTATTTTTATATTCATGAGGAAGGATTATGAGCGGTAAAATGTTAAAGGTAAATATCCAAAAGGAACTTAAGGAATTTGATTTGGATGTTGATTTTGAATTGAAAAACAAGCGTTTAGGTATTCTCGGTCCTTCTGGTTGTGGAAAGAGCATGACCTTGAAATCCATTGCAGGTATTGTAAATCCTGATGAAGGGGTTATAAGCTTAAATGATACTGTTTATTTTGATTCAAGTAATAAGACTAATTTAAAGCCTCAAAAAAGAAATGTCGGTTACCTGTTCCAGAATTATGCACTATTTCCAAACATGACTGTAGAGGAAAATATTGCAATAGGATTAGGAAAGGATTATGACAAGAATTATTTATCTGAGATCATTAAGCGTTTTCATTTGAATGGTCTTGAAAAGAGATATCCTCGCCAATTGTCTGGGGGTCAGCAGCAAAGGGTTGCATTGGCTCGTATAATGGCTTATGGTCCAGATGTCATATTGTTGGATGAGCCTTTCAGCGCTATGGACACTTTTCTAAAGGAGCAATTGCGTCTTGAGCTTGTCAATTCATTAAAGGATTTCGATGGATTTTCCATTATGGTCACTCATAATCGTGACGAGGCATTCCAGTTTTGTGATGAGCTAATAGTATTGGATAATGGTAAGATCATTGCAAAAGGAGAAACATATCAAATATTTGAAAATCCTGGAAAGGTTCAGGTTGCAAGGCTTACAGGATGTAAGAACATCTCTAGAATTGAAATCATTGATGATTATCATGTAAAGTCATTGGATTGGGGACTTGAGCTTGAAGTCTCTAAAAAGCTCTCACCTAATATTACACATATTGGAATAAGGGCTCACGATTTCTCTTCTGCTAAAGAGGATGACTTGAATGCATTTGATACATTAGGTTCAACAAAGATAGAAATGCCTTTTGAATGGGAGATAACCTTGGCAAATGGATTATGGTGGAAATATGACAAGCAGATTCATGAGCATGAATTCATTGTTCCTGATTACATTAAGATAAATCCTAAAAACATTATTTTATTGGAAGAGTAGTTTTATAGCTCTTTTTTATCTTATTTATCTTATTTTTTTATTTTATCTTTTTTAATATTTAACTAATAATTTTATTCATGTCTCTTAATTTTTTTCAAAATTCATTTATTTTTGTCTTAATCTTTTTAAACTATTAAAAATATAATTTAAACTATAATGTTTATATAAAAATTTATAATAAAAATAGGGAATTTTATCAATGATAGTTTTAAGCAAAAAGAAAAAGACTTGGGAAATGTATCCTATTGGAAGTCCTAAAGGGGCTTTAAATACAAAGCGTAAGCCAGAATTCATTGGCGTATTGAAGTTTAAGGAAAATGATGAGGATGGCTACATTTCCATAAACCGTTTTGTAGTCAAGGATGAAAAGGAAGATAAGCTTTATCCTCCTTCAAAGGCAATCAACCTATTGCGTTCCCAAGCTGTTTTCTTGGCAGACAAGGATGAAAAGCTGGAGGCTTTCCTAAAGCAGAACAACATAAAGGTCAGATTCACTAACATCTGCCAGCATTGCAGTTTCGAAGGGGAAGTCACAATAATCAATTCAGACTTTTCATATCTCTATCATGACCAATTGATCTGCAAGACCTGTGCAGAAAATACAATAAAAAGGGAGCTTCAGCTTAGGGGATATGACAAGAAGGTATTCAGGAACTTCAAGAGAGTGCTTGAAAAGACAGGCAGTCTTGATGACGTTTTGGAAATGCTTTCACCAAGGTTTGACCCATTGGCCCACACAGACTTGACATTGTTTGATAGAGTGAAGGTACATGATGATAAGATTCCAAAAATAGCCATGAAAAGGCTTAAGATACCTGAAGAGTTCAAGCAAGTTATATTGAAAGAGAAAAACGATTATCTTCTTCCAGTTCAATATTTAGCGATCAGGGAAGGATTATTGAAAGGTGAAAACCTATTGGTTGTATCAGCAACCGGTAGTGGAAAGACATTGGTTGGAGAGATTGCAGGTATTCCAAAGGCATTGAACGGTAAGAAATTCCTCTTTTTAACACCACTTGTAGCGCTTGCAAACCAAAAGTATAGGGATTTCAAAAAGAGATATGAACCTTTAGGCCTTAAGGTAGCTATTAAAGTTGGTATGAATCGTATTCAAGCTAAAGGAGAGCTTAAGTTACCTAATTCCAATATTCAGGATGCAGATATTGTTGTCGGTACATACGAGGGAATCGACTTTATGTTAAGGGCTGGCGATTCTGATGCATTAAAGGACTTAGGGCTTGTTTTGATAGATGAGATCCATACAATTTCAGATGAGGAAAGGGGTCTCAGGTTAAATGGATTGATAAAAAGGATTGAACATATATTCCCTAAGACTCAAGTAATTGGATTGTCCGCTACAATAAAGAATCCACAGGACTTGGCAAATGACTTCAATATGAAGCTTGTCCAGTATAAGGAGCGTCCTGTCCCACTTGAAAGGCATATTGTCTTTGTAAGGGGAGATGTCCAAAGAAGAATAATCATGAGAAAATTGGTCCAAAGGGAGTATTACAGCACATCCTCTAAAGGATTCAAGGGCCAAACACTGATATTTACAAACTCAAGAAGAAAAACCCATAGGATAGCTAATTTCCTATCTGGAAAAGGAATCAATGCTTCAGCATATCACGCAGGTTTGTCCTACTTCAAGAAGGAAAAGATTGAAAAGGACTTTTCCAAAGGTAAGATTGCAGCGGTAGTTACAACTGCAGCACTTGCAGCGGGGGTGGATTTCCCAGCATCACAAGTAATATTCGAGTCATTGCTTATGGGTAACAAATGGATTACCCCTAACGAATTTTCACAGATGTTAGGTAGGGCAGGTAGGCCAACATACCATGACAGGGGTGTAATCTATCTAGTTCCAGAGATAGGCAGTGAGTTTGACAATGAAAGTGAAGAGGTTGTTGCACTTGACCTACTTGAAAGTGATGTTGAGGATATTTATGTGGATTATACAGAGGATGGATCACTTGAACAGATACTTGCTGATATATCATCAAAGTCCTTAAGGAAAGTGAAGGATGTCGATGAATTCTATCAAAATATTCCGGTTCCAATGGATATAATGACAGCACTTGATGAACTTGAAGATAAGGATGCAATAAATATACATGCGGACGATACAATTGACACAACTCGTTTCGGTAGGGCAGTTGCAATGTCATTTTTATCTGTGGATGATGGTGTTATCATTAAGGATTCCATTAACGATCCACATTACTTAAGTTAT
The DNA here is from genome assembly GCF_016294135.1 of Methanobrevibacter ruminantium. Lineage (NCBI taxonomy): Archaea > Methanobacteriati > Methanobacteriota > Methanobacteria > Methanobacteriales > Methanobacteriaceae > Methanobrevibacter > Methanobrevibacter ruminantium. The sequence continues at coordinate 27,056 of NZ_JAEDCO010000008.1, read as the reverse complement.
TATTATAAGAAGCCATTCTTTAAGACCAATCTGAAAGAGCTAAGGTTGCTTTCTGAAAAGATTGATGAAGATAATGAGAATGCTTTAAAGAAAAACAAGAGAATTAAGAACAAGTCTAAGTCTAAAGACAGTTCTAAAAAGGATAAAAAGGATAAAAAGGATAAAAAGGATAACAAGGATAACAAGGATAAGAAAGAGACTAAAGAAAAAGTTAAAAAGGACAATAAAAAGAAAAACAAGTCTAAAAAAGATAAGATGAACAAGAATAAGTCTCATAAATCAAAAGAAAATAGGATTAAGGAAAAATCCATTAAACATAAGGAAGATAAACCTAAAGAACATATAGAATTTAAGGAACCTAAAGAGTCTCAAGATAATCAAAGTTCTGGAATCAAGTTCATTGTTGAAGATGGAGTGGATGAAAAGCCAGTGAAAAAAGAGACTAAAAAGGAATCTAAAACCAGCAAGTATATTGATAATATTGCTGATTATTTCAATGGATTGAATCAGTCCAAGGATTACAAATCTTCTGATGATGATTCCAATATTGAAAATAAGAAGAATGATTACAAATCATCTAAAAAGGATAATAAGTCAGATGTAATCTATAATAAGAAAACTTCAAATAAGTCTAAAGGTAAGAAAAACAATAATTCTGCAGCAGTCAAGCAGATAAAGTTTAAGGAAAACATCTTCTCAGACATTCATGAAAAGATGACTAAGGATGAAGTCAATTCAAATGACTTATTGAAAGTGCAGTCAATAGCTCTTGATTTGGAATTGTTTGAAAACGCTTATTTGGCTCCTGTTGTTCATAAGCAAATCATTAGTGCATTGAAGATGAATTTCTCAACAAGGCTGTTTGCTGAATCCACATTGGATATAATATCATCTGGAGAGGCAATATCAAAGATTGACAAGAAATTCCAGGATGCATTGCTTAAGATTCAAATTGATTTCCTAAGATGTGACTGCAATGAAAGACCATTCTGTGAATGCCTCCAAAGGGGAATTTCCTATTATATAATAAATCAAAGGTTGAATGGAAAGGATCCAATTGATATTTCCAACTCTCTTCTTAAGGAATATCAAATCCAAACATATCCTGGAGACATTTTCTCATGGCTTGATGCTTATGTAAGGAATCTGGATGCAATAAGAAGAATAGCTAAGGCATTTGGTAAAAAAGAAATTGTTCAAGTTTCAGAAAAACTTATGAAAATAGTTGAATCTGGAAAATAATTGAAAATTGGATTTTTAAGAATTTTGAATTGTAAACAAGTAAATAAAAGAGAAAAAAGAGAATGGGTTAATTAAAGAATTTTCTTTAATTATCCGCTGCTTATAAAGAATCTTAAAAGTCTTGCTAAGATGTCCGGATTGTCATCAGAGCTTGAGCTTGAATAATAGCTTGAGCTTGAACCGGAATTGTCTGAATTGAACAGCTTGTTCATTCCTTTATCAACCAGTTCAGACCAATCGCTGCCACCATCATTATTGCTGTTGTAATTGTCACTGTTATCGTTAGAATCAAAAAGTGAGAATAAGCCTCCTCCATTTTCTGAACTGTCTAAATAGCCATTGTTGTTTTTATCCTCATCGTAATCGCTGGTTACAATCCAATCTGAAAGACCGCCAGTCATAGAATAAACTGCACTGCTTGCAATAAAAGCAATAAAAGCTATAACAAGGTATACCAAAAACTTTGCTTTCTTATCTTCCATGATCTCACCTCGATGATTATTAATAATTTTTGAATATAAAACTTATCAAAATTAATATTATATCAATTAAACATATAAATGTATATGTTTATAATATAAAATAATTAATATAAAACATTTTCTAATAATCAAAAATCTTGTATTGATACTATGAAAACAATAGCTAAACCTTTCCAAACATCTATAGATATCAAGAAATCTCAATTCATTTGCAGACTCTTTCCTGCACAGAATGAAAAGGAAGCAAAAGAGATCATAAATAGGATATCTGAAGAGTACAAGGATGCAACACACAATTGCACTGCATATGTAGTGAGTGATGGAGAAGGATTTGATGATGATGGAGAGCCTGGAGGAACTGCAGGCAGACCTATGCTAAATGTGTTAAAGAAAAATGAGATGGAAAACATCGTAGCTATTGTAACAAGGTATTTTGGCGGTATCAAGCTTGGTGCAGGAGGTTTGGTTCGTGCTTACAGCAAATCAGTTCTAGAAACCCTTTCAATTGCGGAGATTGTTGATATGGAATTGTATGAGATATTCAAGTTCAGTTTTGAATATCAGCATATAAAGACAATTGACAATGAGATCAGGGCTAAGAATTTAGCTGTTGTTGAAAAGCAGTATGAAGCGAATGTTATCTATTTTGTAGCTTCCAATAATGTGGATATGATCAAGAATATTCAGGAAAAATTAGCGAGTGTAGTTAAAATAGAGCATTTAGGAAGCAGATTTTTGGAAAAAATAGATTAAAATAATTAAATAATTTACTTTTTTTAAAATAAAAAAATAAAAAATAGAAAAAATAATTAATAAACTTACTTTTTTTAAAAAATAAAAAAGAAAATAGAAAATAATTTAAAATAAATTATAATCTATATTCAGTTTTATCCCAATCTTCGTTTGTAGCAGGCATTTTAGTAAATATGAAAGTCAATGCAAGCAATATAATGGTAAGAACAGCAAATACTATCAATTCATGCATTGAACCGGTGTTTATAATGTCCAATACTCCACCAATCCATACGATTGCAATGACCAATGGTAAAATGTATTTAACTATATAAACCCACCAATTGCCTAATTTAATGGTTCTACTACGTGCATTTAAAGTTGGAATAAGCTCTTCACAATTAAAGGTCCATGCAAATAGGTTACATTCAACTAAAACACTGAAGAGTATAGCTATTTGGTTGATATATGCATCAACATATCCAAGAAGTGTTCCACCATAGGAAGTTGCATACATCATGGATAAAGCAGCTCCTATTAAACAAAGGACAGTCATTGTCTTCTTACGGGACCATGTGAACTTGTTTTGAATACTGAATGCCAACGGTTCGATAGTGGACAATATACTTGTAAGTCCTGCAAGATAAATTGTCAAGAAGAACAAAGGACCAATTATAATTGCATATTGTCCTAATACATTCAATACGGTAGGATAAGCTACAAATACCAATCCTGTACCTTGAGTTACAAGGTCTGCTATTGCTGTACCGCTTTGAAGTGACATGTATCCAAGGATTGAGAATACTCCTAATGCACAGAAGTTTTCAAATGCACAATTTGCAAACGCAATGGATAATGTGTTTGTTATCAAGTCTCCTTCCTCTCCAGTATAGCTTGCATAAGTGAATGCAATACTCATACCTAAGCTTAATGAGAAGATTATCTGACCGAATGCAGCCATCCATATGTCAAAGTCCAAGATCAAGCTCCAATCTGGTGAGAATAGTTCATTCAATCCTATCATTGCACCAGGCAAGGTTAAGGAGAATGCTACAATCACAATCATGATTATAAACAATAAAGGAACAAGAATTTTACTTACCTTTCCAAGTCCCTCTTCAAGGTCCTTGTGGGAAATGTACCAGATTATTCCCCAACTTGCAAGCATTGCAGCTCCAATGACTGGAATGAAGTTAGTTATTCCACTAAATGATTCCTGAGATTGAAGCAAGGTTGTTGCAAAGTAAGTATTTGGGTCTGCTCCCCATCCCTTAAATAAACTTAAGATTACATATATTCCATCCCATCCAAGTATACATGAATAATAGATCATAATTATGAATACGGAAATAGGCAAGACCCATCCTAAAAATTCATAATTTGCATGTATTTTACGAATAGCCTTTGGAAAGGATGATTTGAAATTATATCCAACACCATATTCCAAGATTAAAAACGGAACTCCCATCAGCAATATAGCAACGATATATGGAATGTAGAATGCTCCTCCACCATTGCTGTATAAAACGTATGGGTATCTCCATATATTTCCAAGTCCTACAGCAGAACCTACCATTGCCAAAACAAATGATAGATTACTGCCCCATTCGTTTTTATCACTCATAAAAAATCACAAAAATTTGTTTAATAAATAAATTGATTAAATTGAAAAATAGAATATTCTAATCTTTTAAATCAATATTTTAACTTATTTAAAGATTATTTCTAAATTAATTTAATATTATTATATTATATCCCAAAATATAAAAACTATACTATGTTAATTTGTATTTTTTATTGAAATGAATTTATTAAATTTTAGTAAAATATTATTAAAATAAAGTACATATATAATTCATAAGATTTTTAATTAATAAATTAAAATATATAAAATTTTAAGGTGCTGGTTTTGAAAATTAAAAAAAGATATTTCCTAAAGAAAAAGAAAGTTAAAGCCATTAAGGAAGAACTTGGAGATTACGGATCTTTCATCAACAATAAGGACACCCTTGAAATGTTGGAAGCAGAGGATTACGACTTCATTTTAGTTAATGGAGAGCCTTATATCATTATGATTAACGGCAAGCCATACCCTACACTTAAGGCTGCATTGAATATAGAATTGGACAGCAAGGTAGTTGTTGTGGATATGGGTGCAGTAAGGTTTGTAACCAAAGGTGCTGATGTAATGAGTCCTGGAATTGTTGATGCAGACGAATCCATTGTAGAGGATGATGTTGTAATTATCGTTGAAGAGACTCATAATAAGCCTTTAGCAATGGGAATCGCCTTGATTTCCGGTCCTGAAATGGTTGAGAATTCAGAAGGAAAGGCTATCAAGTCACTCCATTTTGTTGGAGATGCAATTTGGAACCTGGAAGTGTAAAACCTAATTTATACCTATTTGGTTTATTTTTAGAGTTAATCTTTAGCTATTTATTTTATTTATTTTATTTATTTTATTTATTTTATTTATTTTATTTATTCAAGTGATAATATGGTTGAATTGAGAGTAAACGCTGGAAACGTTAAGAATCCTAATGTTCACAAGATAGGAATAATTGCACTTGGATCACATCTTGAGAATCATGGTCCTGCCCTTCCTATTGATACAGATGCAAAGATAGCTTCATACATTGCATTTAAAGCTGCTTTGGAAAGCGGAGCTAAGTTCTTGGGAGTCGTTTATCCTGCTCATGAGATAAAGGAAATCAATCATGGAATACATGTTTCCTTAGATGACTTGACAGATGAAATTGTCAAGGTATTGAAATCAGCTAAGAAATTTTTGGGAATCAGCAGTGTAGTCATTGTAAATGGGCATGGAGGCAATTTGCCTATTGTTACTAAATTATATGATATTGAAGAGCAGACAGGTCTTCTTATCACACTAAACAGCAAGATAATTGAATCTGAAGGGCCTCATGGAGGTTCCGGTGAATTGTCCATGGCAAAGGTTTTAGGAATCATCAGTGAGGATGAAGTCAAGAACCAGACTGATTTGAGCCAATATGGTGAAGTTGGCCTATTCATGTTTAGCCAAGCAAGGAAAAATGATCCAAACATTGAAGAAGGTGCAATGGACATTGAAGAAAACGGGGTTTATGTGGATGAAGTTTATGGAAATGAACTCCTGAAGCTAGCTATTAACTCTGTATTGCTTGATGTTGAAAAGCAATTGGATTCCCACTACGGATACTGATTTTGATTGAATTTTATTAGTTTTTTATTCTTTTTTATTTTTTTTTTTAAATTAGTCATTGTTAATTATTTTGAGGATTGATTATATGGATGAAGAAATTATTTTTAAGCCGATTGGATACATCAAGTCTCCATATGAAGATGTGAAGAACATGCCGAAATCCACAAGGGAATCTGGTGATGTGGAAGCTGAGATGATCATCAATGAGGAGTATCTTGAAAGCATGTCCAGCATGGAAGTCGGTGAAGAGTATATGGTTTTATTCTATTTCCATAAGTCTAAAGGATTCAAGCAAAGGGTTCCTTTTATGGGAAATGGTCCGATTAAGGGATTGTTTTCAACACATGCTCCAAACAGGCCTAATCCCATTGGAGTTTCCACAATTAAGATAACTGCAATTGATGGAAATGTCATAAAGTTCAATGGAGTTGACATGCTTAATGGAACTCCAGTTCTTGACATAAAAGATATTTTATAATTCCTTTTTTGATTTTATTTTTATTATTTCCCATTCTTTTTTTATTTTTCCAATATTTTATCATTCTTTTTTCAATATTGGATAATTTTATTTATTTTCATTTGAAAATAGGGATAAATATTAGCTATTTGGCCTATTTGGGTACAAACCTTTATATACTATTTAAAATATATATTATATTAATATTAATTTGGTTTAGCTATATTATTATTGATTATTTTCAAATCTTATTGGAATTTCATAATTTTTAATAATTTTTAAGATAATTTTGGTTTTTTAATTTTATAGTGGATCTTATTAATTTATTAATTTTTAGAAAATTCTAATAATAGAGATTTTGTGTCTAAAACATATTGTCTTTATTTTTTCTAAAAAATTCCTTAACTACAGCATAATATTTAAAACAGATATTTTTAATTGATATTTGTTTTAAAAGAGGCTCAATTATCCTATTTGGGTTAGAAAAATAGTTAAGTTTATATATTATACAAACATATTTAATATAGTATAGGTGATAATCATGAGCGGACAACAAAATGTTCAAAGACCACTTGACGCATTAGGAAAAGCAGTAAATTCTCCAGTTTTGATTAAACTCAAAGGAGAAAGAGAATTCAGAGGTATCTTAAAAAGTTTCGACTTACACATGAACTTAGTTCTTAATGATGCTGAAGAATTAGAAAAAGGAGAAATAATGAGAAGATTAGGTACTGTTCTCATTAGAGGAGACAATATTGTATACATTTCTCCATAGAAACTTAGTTTCTTATTTTTTCTATTAGTTTTTCTTTGTTCTACTCAATAAAGATTATTGAATTAATTATTTATTAGTTAAATTAGTTTGTTTTATAAATTAATTTAATTAATTATCTATTTTATGTTCTTATTTTAAATAAGACAATTCTATAGACTATTTTATGTAGTCTGATCTGTGAAATTTATTATTATTGTTTATGATTGATTTAGGAGGAGATAGAAGTGAAAGGAACTCCATCAATGGGTAAAAAGAATAAAAAGACCCATATTAGATGTAGAAGATGTGGTAAAAACTCATACCACGTACGTAAGAAAGTTTGTGCTTCTTGTGGATTCGGTAAATCCAGTAAAATAAGAAGATACAGTTGGCAAAACAAAAAACCTACCACTCGTCAAAGATTAGTATAGGTTTGCCATTAGCTATTTAGCATATAAAATTTATTTGAGATAATATAAGCGAATTATCTCAAAACACTTACTATTTTTTATTATTTTTATTTCATATAGTCTACTTTAGGTATTTTTTTGACTATTTTATTTCATGTCTAGTCTATTTCAGGATTAAAATAAATAATTCTTAAAGATTGATATAAATAAGCGTTTTTTAAAATATTTAAAAAAAGTAGTTTTTTTTTTATTGTTTATTGAAAATCAGCAATAACCTGATCTAACTCATTTTGAAGCTTTTTCAATAATTTCACATTCTTTCCGGTTTTATCCAGGATAATGGTCATTATCTTATCAACTTCATTTTCTTGGTAGTTTGGATCTATCTCTTCACTCACACTGTCCCATAGCTCAACAGCCCAGTTTTTCTTGCCATTGTAAACTTGGTCAATCAGTGTCAATTTGCCGTTTTTCAGTCTGAATAACCTAAAGTCCTGTTTTGGATTGGATTTCTTCCCTTCCTTATTGCAGTCAAGATACAATCCATCAGAAAACTCAGTTTTATAGTCTCCAGCCTTAACAAATTCACCAACGAGTGAAAATCCATTCAACACGCTTTTGTCTAATCCAGTGACGGTTTTAACCCATCCGCCAGTAGCTCTAAAGTTTATTGAAGGATCAATATTTGTTATCTCTTCACACCAATTAAGAAGCATCTTTTTTCTCCAAAATAATCAGTTAAATTTAATTTAAGTTGATTTAATTAATAATATGTCTTTTAATTTTAATAAAATCCAAGATAAAAATTATATTAATACGAAATTAGCTATAATTTTGCCTTGTTCCTTTAATAAGGGATTAAAAATATATTATTTTTAAAAAACATAAAAAGCAATTCTTTAAAGTCCTTTAAATTCTGATTTAAATCTTTAAGCTGAAGCTTAAACCTGATTTTCAGCAATTTAATATAATTAAAAAATTGTTTTTATGCTTGTTGAATTATATTCTATAATTTTATTTATAAATGGATTATTCGAGAGCATTTGAAAACTAATATTTTTTACAAAATGATATTTTAAATGAAATTTATTTGATATTTATATACTAATTTATATACTAATTTATATACTATGTGAAATAAATATTAAACTAGGTATAGTTTTAACATTGTTATGATAGTGTTATGATAATTTAATATTATCATTGAATTCTCAATATGGGTAATATAAAATTATTATAATAATTCATCTAAATTCACTAAAAGACTATTTTTAAAGCTATATTGATAAATTGATTAATTGATACATTGAGTGAATTAAATGAAATTATTGGAAAAGTTTGATATTGTACCAAATAACGAAGAGTTATATAAGGTTGCTTTTACTCATTCTTCATACAGCGCTAAATATAACTTGGATTATGATTATGAAAGATTAGAGTTTCTTGGGGATTCCGTTTTGAATATGCTTACTTCAGAATTCCTCCAGAATATGCATCCTAAGTTCAGTGAAGGAAAATTGACTAAACTTCGAGCAAATTATGTCTGTCAGAATGCTTTGATTGTATATTCCCATGAGAATAACTTGGATAAATGCATCCGGTTAAACTTGGAAGACAATGCACTTACTGATAATGAGGTAATCTCAATCACTGCAGATGTCTTTGAGTCTTTTTTAGGGGCGATTTATCTTGATCAAGGCATAGAGAAGGCTAAAGAGTTTCTCGAGAAAACAGTCTTTCCCTACATTGAAGCAAAAACAGTCTTTTTCTATGATTATAAGTCTACAATTAAGGAATATGGGGATGCTAAAAGCGTCAAGGTTTGCTATGAATTGCTAGAAGAGCATGGTGCCCCTCATGATAAGACCTTTGTAATGAGAATCTTGATTGATGGGGTCGATTATGGTCATGGTGTTGGAAAAAGCAAAAAAGAGGCAGAGCAATTGGCTGCTAGTGAAGCTATTGATAAGCTACACATTGGAAAATAATAATTAAGTTAAATTGTTATTTTAAGAATAGTTGTTCTATGAAAAATAGATTTTAAGAATAATTAAGAAAATCAACTATTCCTCTTCATATATCTCAAGACAAATGTCATATATTGTTTCTAAATCCTCTTTCAAATCGAATTTTATGTTTTCAGGATTCTTCTCATTGAAGTGATTTATAACATTCTCTTCATCTATTTCATGATTATCTATTAGATCCATGATAATTTTAGATACGATTTTGCTTGTTTCAACGGTTATTGCATCATTGAACAAAAGCTCATATAATTCAATCAATAAATCAGTATTGTTAAATTCAATTGGATTTTCCTTAGTCATGAGATAATTCCTAATTTTTATTATTAAATGATTATATATGGGTTATATTTATTAATATTTGCTATTTTCTATAATAATACATTTATAAGTAAATATAAATAGTATTAGGATATATATAAGTAATGCGTAATACTTATATACATTAAGAAAGATTCAGTTCTTATTAACTAACTATACAAAACTGAAATAAGATTAATTCAATTAATAAATACTAGCTAGCTGTTGAATAGTATGCTGAATTATTTAAAATTCAGTATTCTTAAATTTAAGGTAATTGAAAATGAAACAAAGTACTGTTGGTAGAGTTATAACAAAATACTTTTCTATTAAAGATGATTTGAAGTTAAGCTCTGGCAAGACCCTTAGCAATGTAGAACTTGCTTATGAAACTTATGGTGAATTGAATTCCGCCAAATCCAATGCTATTTTAGTATGCCACGCACTTACAGGAGATGCACATGCTGCAGGTAAGTACACTGGCAACAAGAATGAAAAACCAGGATGGTGGGAGATGGTTATCGGTCCTGGAAAGGCATTAGACACTGACAAATATTTTGTCATCTGTTCAAATGTATTGGGAGGATGTAAAGGTTCAACTGGTCCGGCATCAATCAATCCAAAAACTGGAAAGAAATATGCTCTTGATTTCCCAATAATCACCATTGAAGATATGGTTCATGCTCAGAAAAAGCTTATAGAACATTTAGGCATAGACAAGTTATATGCTGTTATTGGAGGTTCTATGGGTGGAATGCAGGCATTGCAATGGGCTGTTTCTTATCCTAAAATGATGAAAAAGGCAAGTATAATTGCTACAACTGCAAGGTCTTCCCCTCAGCAAATTGCTTTTAATGAGGTAGGCAGACAATCCATTATTCTAGACAATAACTGGAATAGGGGAAACTACTATGAACAGGAATATGCTCCAAGATCAGGTCTTGCAGTTGCTCGTATGATAGGACACATCACATATCTCTCTGATGCTTCAATGTATCAGAAGTTTGGTAGAGACTTGCAGGACAAGACAGAACTCAGTTATGACTTCACTGTTGACTTTGAGGTGGAAAGCTACTTGCACCACCAAGGTGAGACTTTTGTAAGGCGTTTTGACGCTAATTCCTATTTATACATTACAAAAGCAGTGGATTACTTCGATTTGGCAGTTGAAGGTAACTTGGCTGAAGGTTTAAAGGATGTTGAGGCAAAGATACAAGTCATCGCTGTAGATTCCGATTGGCTTTACCCAGTAGACCAATCCAAAGACCTATTGGCTGCACTCCAAACCAATGATGTTGATGTAATCTACAATGAAGTCAAGTCTGACTATGGTCACGATGCATTCCTTCTTGAAAACGGTCAAATGAACTTCCTTTTATCCAATTTCCTATCTGAACATAATGTAGGGGATGTTATGAAAACAGAAGTTCCTACAATTTGCATTGATTCAACCGTTAAGGCAGCTGCAGTTATCATGTTTGACAATGAGATCACTCATTTGCCTGTAGTAAATGATGATAAGACTTTAGCAGGAATCGTTACTGCATGGGACTTGTCCAAATCAATTGTTGAGGATTGCAGTGAATTGAGGGAAGTAATGACTAAAGATGTCAGAACCTGTAAATCAACTGATGAGATTGAGGATATCGCAAGATTGATGAAGAAATACAACATATCCTGCTTGCCTGTTGTTGATGGAGATGACTTAAAAGGACTCATTACAACTGATAGGATATCACATCTTATTTCAAATTACTAATCCCAGCTTTTGAGCTAAAGCTCAAAACCTGGACCAAAATTCTTTCTTAAGTGGGAGTAAATTCCTTTTTATTTTTAACTTTTTTTATTCATTTATTTTTTAATTTTAAAAATTTTTATCTATTTTTCTCATTTTATCTTAATTCAATAAATAATAAAGTTAAGTTTTTATATTTATATTAATAAAAATATTAATAATTGATTTTAGGATTTAATATCATGAGTGAAAAATTAGAGTGGGATAGTTCCCTATCATTTATATTTGCTATGATTGGAGCGGCTGTTGGTCTAGGAAACATTTGGAGATTCAGTTATGTATTGTATTCCAACGGTGGAGGATCATTCTTTATTCCTTATTTCATTGCTATAGCAATTATGGGAATCCCTTTTTTAATACTTGAATATGGTGTGGGATTCAGTTTTAAGGAATCCTTTTCGAAGATTTTAAAGGATATCAATGAGCGGTTTGAGTATATAGCTTGGGCGCTTGTTCTTTTTGTGTTTATAGTTACAATTTATTATATGGTTATTCTGAGTTGGGATATGGTATATCTTCTAAGCAGTTTCACATTCAGTTGGGGTACTGATACAGCTGCTTACTTCACATCCACTGTTGGTGGAAGCTCTGATTTGGCTAGTGCAGGATTCTTGCTTCTCCCTACAACCATTTGTGTAATCTTGATGTGGATCGTTTTATGGTACATTTCCCATAAGGATGTTGATGATGGTATCGGTAAGGTTTCAAAAATATTGATTCCAGCATTATTTATCATAATGGGAATCATTGTCATTTATGCATTGACATTGCCTGGACAAATGATAGGTGTAGATGCTCTCTTAAGGCCAAGATGGTCTATGCTTTTGGATATTAATATTTGGCTAGCGGCATTTGCTCAAATTATTTTCTCTTTAAGTATGGGTCAGGCAATCGCTTTGACATATGCGAGCTACTTGCCGAAGGCTTCCAAATTAACCGACAATGTGCTTATTGTAGTTGCTTCAAACTCATTGTTTGAAATATTCACTGCATTTGGTGTATTTTCAATTCTTGGTTACATGTCACTTCATTCTGGTATGGCAATGACCAAATTGGTTACTGAAGGTACTGGACTTGTATTCGTTGTTTTCCCAATGATCTTTAACATTATGGGTCCAATCGGTAGAGTTTTAGCACCAGCACTGTTCTTATCTATTTTATTTGCAGGAATAACTTCTGCATTAGGATTCTTTGAACCGATGTTATCTTCTACAAGTGCTAAGTTTAATTTAGGCAGAAAAAGAACTGCAGGTATCTTATCAATTATCGGATGTGCTTTTTCAGTTCTTTTGACTACTGGTATCAGCAGTTATTTGGTAGGAATCATTGATTCATTTGTAAATGAGTTCGGTATCTTATTATTGATTGGAGTCCAATGTGTAATCTTTGCTTGGTTCTATAAGCTTGATGATTTGGTTCCTATATTGAATGAGAATGGACACTTGAAAGTAGGCAAATTATGGAAATTCGTAATCAAGTACCTATTGCCAATTGTGCTCTTTGCAATGTGGATTTACGGTATGTATGCACTCTTTATGAATGCAGCAACATTCGAATTGATTGTTGATTTAATCATTATGGTGTCTGTTTTAGTATCCAGTATCGTTTTAACTAGATTAAGCCCAAGAGAAGATGAAAGCTAATTTTCATCTTTTATTTTCTTTTTTTCAATTTATTTTAATTATCTTATCTAATTTTTAATATCTGATCTGTTATTTTCAATTATTTTATTCTATTTTTTATTAATTTTTATCTGTTTTAATCAATTTTTTATATAAAAAATACAATATTTAATTAATGAATGCTATAAGAACTTCCAATCAAAATGAAGATAAGATATTTACAACAGACTTCTTTTTAATCTTCGGTGCATTGCTATTTTCAGCTCTTGTAATGTATGCATTGATGTCTACAGTTACTGAGTATGCCAGATCCATGGGTACAAGTGCAACTATAGCGGGTCTTGTATCTGGAATATACATCTTTGGAGGGCTTTGTTCAAGAATATATTCTGCTAATGCGCTTGAGAAAAGAGATTGGAAGAAATTAGCCATTGTTTTCTTAAGCATTCACTTTTTAGCATGCATTTTCTACTTTTTTGCAAATAATGTAACACTTCTTCTGATTGTAAGATTCATTCATGGCCTTGGATTTGGAGCTTCAGCAAATGCAATTGTAACAATCGCTTCTGCAATATTGCCTAAGAAACGCTTTGGAGAGGCATTCGGATACTTTATGCTTGGAACTACAATTGCTGTAGGATTAGGCCCATATGTTTCAGGATTTTTCTATGACAATTGGGGCTCTTTTGGTTCATTTAGCCTTGCAACAAGCTTTGCTTTCCTTGGATTGCTATGCATACTCCTTTTAGATATAAGCAAATATGAAATAATGCATAATAGTGAGATTGAAAATACTATTGAAGAAGACAGGGAAGAACTTTCATTAGAAGAAAAAGGAACATTCAGAAGCTTTATAGATAAGATATTTGAAATTCCAGCGATTCCTGTTTCATTATTTACAGGTCTTACAAGCCTTGGATATGTTTCAATATTGTCATTTTACAGATTATATGCAGTTGAAGTGGATTTGGTAAGTGCATTCTCACTATTCTTTATAATCTATTCAATTGTTCTTGTGGCTTCAAGGCCTATTGCAGGTAGAATTCAGGATAATTACGGAGATAGAATAGTCTGTTTCACAGGAATCATTGCACAAGCAATTGGGCTCTTTTTAATTGCTTGGATGCCTTCTGCAATAACCGTTTTCATTTGTGCAGTTTGTGCAGCCCTTGGTTTCGGTACACTGAATTCAGCTTGCACAGCTATTGTTACAAGGGACACTTCAGCAAATCGCGTCCTTATGCAATATCAACATTCTTTATTTTCTGTGATGGAACTATGGGATTCGGCCCTGCATTGCTAGGATCATTTGTAAGTGCTGCAAGCGGATATGCTCCAGTTTACTTCATTTCCTCATTCATTACATTGCTTGCATTGCCAATAGCTTTCTTTGCACTTAAAAATAGTTTAATTAATTATCCTTTTTTTATATCAATTTTAAATCAAATATAGTTTACTTTTTATAAAAATATTAATTCATTAAAAAATTTAAATATAAAAGAATAAATATATTAAGGAAAATAAATATTTTCATAGTGATTATAATCTTGATTTATTGAAATGATTTCTAAATCAATATTGTAATAATTATAAAAAAATTATCGTAGGTGAAACTATGAATATCTTATTAATAATTTTAATCGTTATAATAATCATTATTCTTGTAGCTATTGTAGCTATTTACAATGGCCTTGTAACTGCAAGAAACAAAGTAAAGAACGCATGGGCTCAAATTGATGTTCAATTGAATAGAAGATCAGATTTGATTCCTAATTTAGTTGAAACCGTTAAAGGATATGCAGCTCATGAAAGCTCTGTATTTGAAGATGTAACTGCAGCAAGAGCTGGATTGATGAATGCAAATGGAGTTAAGGAAATAGGTGAAGCTAACAATCAATTGTCCAGCACCTTAAAGACCTTATTTGCTGTTGCTGAAAACTATCCTGAATTGAAAGCTAATGAAAACTTCAAGGAATTGCAAGAACAATTAGCGCAAACTGAAGACAAGATAGCTTATTCCAGACAGTTCTACAACGACACTGTATTGATGTACAATAACAAATGCCAAACATTCCCAAGCAATATCTTTGCAGGCATGTTCGGATTCAAGGAAGCTGACTTCTTTGAAGCTGCTGGAGAAGCAAGATCTGTACCTAAAGTTGAATTCTAAATTGATAATGTTTTAGACATTAGGATTTAAATTAAATTTAATGATTATTTTAGAAATTAGAATTTTTAAATTTAATTTAATCTTCTAAACAGTAATAATTAGTATATGGGGATTTCCTCCTCGTATATTAATAGGAGAAATCTATGAATTTTAAAAGCAAGGCATTTGCCATTCTTTTAATCCTTATATTCTGTCTATCTGTACTGCCTACTGCATCTGCTGTGGATTATTCAATTCCTTATGCAAATGTGGACATACAGGTATACGAAGATGGGCTCATCAATGTCTACGAAGAGATTGACTATCACTTCGATTCATCTGCAAATGGTGTTTACAGGGATATTCCACTAAAGAGAAATCAGTCTGTTGAGAATCTTCACGTTTATGTTGTTGGAGCTTATTATGATTATAAGATAATCAATCAAGACGGAATGGAAAGGATAAAGATCTATCTTTACCGTGATGCAGCCAAAACCCAAAAGATTCAAGCGGGAACTGATGTTAAGGTTTATCTCCAATATGACTTCACCCATGTTGTAAAGGTCTACAATGATGTGGCTGAACTCCAATACAAGGTTTGGGGAGATGAATGGGAAGAGGATTTAGGTTCATTGGATGCTGTAATTCGTTTCCCAGATGATGAAAAGCTTGAATATTGGATAAACCCTGCATACAGCGATGCAAAGGCCAAATGGTCTGATGGAGATCTACTGATTTCCAGTGATGGCGTATCTGAAGGAAGTTATGTTGAAGCAAGGGCTTTAATCCCATTAGATGAATTGTCATCCAGCACTCCTTATGCACAGCACATCAATAAGAATGCCGCTGATGAAATAAGGAGCATGCAAAAAAGTGAGGCGGATACACAAAATCTCTTAAGCACTGTAGGCTCCATAGTCAATTATCTCATGGTTGCATTATGTGCAATTCCACTTGCAATCTATTACAAGTTTGGAAGGGAACCAAAGACTGATTATCAAGGAATATATGAGCATGAACCTCCAACCAATGATCCTCCAGCATTTGTAAATGCTCTAATGAGTGGTTTTGGAAAGAATGTCGGTGAATTGGATCAAAAGGCTTTCCAAGCTACAATCATGGATTTGATCAATAGGGGAAAACTAGGAGTGGACTCTGAAGAGGATACTGAATTCACTAAAACCACTTTCCTTACTGTAAAGTCCATGGATGGCCTTGAAAGGTATGAAAGGGAATTGATTGACCTTTTAAGAACTTATGAATTGAATGGAAGAATCAGTTTCTCATATATGCAGGATTGCCTTAGGGAAGAGTACCAAGCAAGGGCTTATCAGGACAGGTACAACGCTTGGTGTCAAAACTTCAAGAATGACTATTTGCCTGATGAGCTATTAAGCGAATACTTTGACCAAACAGGTTCCGATTATATGATGTACTTTGGTATAGGTGCACTCATATTGGCGATTGTTGTTGGTGCATTATCAATTTTCTTGAACTTTAGAGGAAGCTTCATAACAACTATAGTTGCTGTTCTCTTTGCAATCGTAGGTGTTGCTTGCCTTATCATGCCATCTGGAATCGGAGGCAAATACACACTTAAGGGAAAGCTTTACACTGAAAGATGGGATAAATTCAAGAAGTTCCTTAAGGATTACTCTTTAATTAAAGAGCATCCTCCAGAATCAATTGCAATATGGAACAAGTATTTGGTTTATGCAACTGCCCTTGGTGTGGCTGATCAAGTCTATAAAGCGATGAAACTGCATGTATATGGTGGATTGGACAATCCTAATTACACTACAAATGACTTGTTCATGTTCTATTATCTTGGTGGTTATAATCATATTGACAGTTCATTTGCAACTGCATCATCTACCATTTCAGCTGCTAACAATGACTCCATAGGAGGAATTGGAGGCGGTTCCGGTGGTGGAGGTGGTGGTGCTTTCTAACCCATCTTTTCCACCCAGCTTTTCCGCCCCTTCGGGGCGCAAAACCTGGACCAAAACTTTTCTACTGCGCATGAGATAATAATCATTATTTTTTCTCTATTTTTCTTTTTTATTCTTTTTTATACAATTTTTATATTTTTATCTTTAATTAGAGTATTACTTTTTTATTATTACTTTTTCATTGTTATCTATTTAAAGAATAATACTCTATATAAAGAGTATTACTGATTTAAGCTATTTTTAGCCATTTGTAATAAGAAAAACTTTATATGATTATTACTACTATATATTAAATAAGCATGATATTACTTTTTAGTAAATTTTTATTATTCTTATCAATATTATCGCTGTGTTACCTTAAAGTTAGATTCTGAAAGTTTATTGAAAAATGATATTGTGCAACTCAAGATAATAAGTAATATTTACTTATTTTCTCTCCTTAATGCATTTTAGATAAGGTTATGATGATTTGCAGATAAAAAGTTTATTTAAATCTTAAAAATCACTACAATCCAAATATTATTTAATATATTTCTAAATCACAAAACATTATAATATCAATCTCTTCTGCAAATTGTTATAATCTTTATCTAGACTCTTTTTTTAAGCATCTCTTTTCAGCTATTCTCCTATCAGTGCCCTTTTAAAAATTATAAAAAAATTTATATTAAATCTAAATTATAATTATTAATATCAAACAAAAGGTGTTAATGTGGGTATTGTAAATAGATTAGGTTTGGAAAAATCAGTTATACTGCTTGCTGCAGTCGTTTCATTTGTCACTGCTTTTCTAGCAAACATTTCAGTTGCCCTTCCGCTTATTGCACGTGAGCTTTCAATGAGCAATATAGTTCAAAATTGGGTGGCTACAATCTTTTTGCTTGCAATTGCTGCATTATCAATACCTTTAGGAAAATATACAAGCAAATATGGGCTTAAAAGATCTCTTTTTACAGGTATTATAGTCACTATGATTGGAGTGATCATTTCCTGCTTCTCCTTTTCAAGTGAAATGCTCTTATTTTCAAGGGTCGTTCAGGGAATAGGAACTGCATTCATCAATGTAGCTTCAATGGCACTAATCGTTTCTGCTGTACCTCCAGAAACCCGTGGACAGGCATTGGGATTGAATATTGCAGGAGTTTACATAGGATTATCTTCAGCTCCAGTTATAGGTGGAATAGTGATTTATTACCTTGGATGGCAAAGTATCTTCTATTGCATGCTTCCATTCCTCATATTTTCAGCTATTCTCTGTTATGCATTGGAAGGTGAATGGACAATGTATGATGGCATTATAGATAAGTTGGGATCAATTGTCTATATGATTGGAATCCTGCTATTTGTTTATGGATTCACTGTGATAAACACTGGCTTAGGTAAGATATTGTTGTTGGTTGGTTTGGCCTTGCTGATTTGCTTTGCGTATATTGAATTGAGGGTTGATAATCCTGTATTCGAAGTGAGATTGTTTAAGAATGCAAGGTTCTCCTCTTCAAATTTAGCATCCTTGATAAGTTATTTGGCAACTTTTGTAATCACATACATAGTAACCTATCATTTTCAATACATTATGGGCCTAGATTCACAAATGTCTGGCCTACTTCTAATAGTAACACCGGTTATGATGGCAATATTGGCACCGATATCAGGACGAATATCCGACAAGATAGATCCTCAAAAGCTTGCCGCTATTGGTATGGGATTTGTTACTGTAGCTATCTTGATTTTATGCTTCCTGAATGAGTCAACTCCATTGTATGTAATTATAGTTGCAATGTTCCTACAGGGAATCGGTTATGGAATGTTTTCAACTCCAAACACCAATGCGATTATGAGTTCTGTTCCAAAAGAAGAGACAGGTACTGCTTCTGCATCCCTTGCAGCTATGAGGGTTATAGGTCAAACATTAAGTATCGGTTTGCTTACAGTTATCTTTGCTTACATTATGGGAAATGTGCCTATTGTTCCGGAATATTATCCATTGCTTATGGAAAGTTCAAGGATTTCATGTATAATTTCAGCTATTTTATGTGTAATAGCAGTATGTGCCTCATTGGTTGGATTAAGATCTTATGTTGAGTATGAGACTTAATTTTTTATCTTTTTTATTTTTTTTTTTTTTTTTAAAAATAGTTTATTTTATAATTTTTTAAAATTATTATCTTTTTATGCTTTTTTTACATAAATGGTTTAATATAGAAAACCTTTATAAGTAACGAATATTATAATATTGTTCCGGTGATATGATGATAGGAAAAAGCAATATTTTAAAAAAGCAGGAACAAGAAAAAGAGCTTCCAGACTACGGAATTGGCCCAATTGTAGCTGCATATTTCTTAGGCTACCTCAAATCTGAAAATGGTGAAAAGATTGCAGATGAGGATATTGAAAAACTCTACATTGGAGCTTGTCTCAAAATGGGAATCGGTCCAGTTGAAGACCTTTCTGAAATGTTCCAAGTATTATTCGGCTTAGGTGAAGAGAAAAAGGATGATAAACCTCTTCAGTACTATGCTTAAATAAACTCTTTTTTCTTTTTTTTAAATTTTTAGATATTTATTGACATTTAACCCATTAATAGAATATGGCAACCAAGATAGAAATCAAATAGATTGTTCTTTTTTGAAAAAGATTCCATTTGATTGCATATTTTTTCTATTTCTTTTTCATAATATTCACGGCTATGTCCATTTGAATACTTTAAAATATACTCCTTTTCAAGTTGAATGCAGTCGTACATAACATTTACATAGACTTTTCCCAATCCTTTAGGGATTGTGATTTTTTCTATTTCTTTTTTAAAAGTGTATATGTTATTTTTTTCTTCATCTGATAATGTTTTGTAGATTTGCGGTGCTGGGTATTCATTTACAAGGGTGTTATCTTCATTTATTAGCTTATATATCATTTTTTCACCTTCATTTATTTTCAAATTTCAATTCATTTAAAACATTTTCCATATATTTTATAGAATCATTAATTTCTTTTTCAGTTAAGGGATTAAATAATTTATAATCTGCTTTTTTACGTAATCTATGTAATTCATATAAATTTTTACTTGCTTTCATCTTTTCATACTTTATTAAGCAATCCCTAACTTGCCTATGTTCAGAAACATATTTTTTCCCTTCTGCTTCATATTCCCACTTTTGTTTAAGTTTAAATCCTGAAATTTCTTCTAACCATAAGAGAGCATAGGAATAAGCACTATAATATGCCCTATTTATTATTGTTCCATCTACTGCACGAGATTCAATATCTGGTTTTATATACATTGCCTTATTCTCTTCCAGCAATAAGGTAAATTTATATGATGGGTATTGAGGATATTTTTCTATGTTCATGGTATCACTTCAGTTATCAAATTCATTCTTTGAGAACTCAATGATCTTCCAATAAATCCTAATACTCAATCATTCATTTCAAAAACATAGTATATAATGTTATCGATTTTTAAATTGACTATCATTGCTTTAAATCAATTCTATAGACTAATTAGAATATTTTTTTAGATATAGTAAACTATATTTGACTTGTTATATTATAACGAAACAAATAAATTGTATTTTCATCATTTAATTGATTTTCATCGAAATTTTAGAAATATAATATCCCATTAGATAATTATAAATAATTTTAAAAATAGACTATTTTTATTAATTTAAAATAAAAAATTATTATTTAACTTATTTTACTTTTTGCAGTGGTATCATGAGAAGGAAAATAAAGACTCTATTTATGACAGTGGGAACAGGAATTAATCCAAATTCAGATGAGGAGAGCTATCAAAGATTGGCTAAGGTATTATACAATTCAATTAACAAGATCTCTCCAGACTATATAGTGTTCTTTGCCTCAGAAATATCAATGAATACAATCGATTATGTTAAGGAACTCTTTGAGGCAGATGATGATGTATTCATTGAAGGTGAAGACTATGAAATTGCTATTTTAAATGATATAGACAGTTTCAATGACTGCTTTGAAACATTTGAAAGAATGGTATGGAAATTCAACATCTTATCCGAAGACAAGCATGAAATAATCATAGATTACACTTCCGGAACCAAAACAATGTCTGCTGCAATGGCTTGCTGTGGAATGTTCTATTCAGTGGACCTTATCAGCGTTACTGGAGACAGGAAGAATGGAACAGTATCCCTCGGTACAGAAACAATAAAGTATCAAAACCTCTATAAGGTATATGACAAGTTTTCACTCATGAGAGTCAGGAATTACTTCAATGCAAACAGATTTTACACTGCAAGTGAAATATTGGAAAAAATAGTTGATGAAAGCATTCACACAGAGGATCTTATGAATCTTTCCAATGCATATTATGCATGGGACAATATGGACTTTGATGTCGCTTATGATTTTCTAACTAAAGTGGACTTGAATCTCTTAGAGCTTAAGGAAATCAAGGATGATATCAAGATAAACCTTAAGGCTTTAGGCACTATAGTAAGGTCTCAACACGAGAATCTCAAGAACTGCTATATCCTTGCAAGTTTGATAAATAATTCAATAAGAAGGGCTGATGAATATAAGTATGATGATGCCATCGCTCGATTATATAGGGCATTTGAATTGATTGCACAAATTAGGCTTGCCGCTTATGGATTAACAAGTTCAGATATTGATGTTAATATACTTTTAGAGAAAAATGTAAGTCCTGAATTCATTGATTCACTTGAAAAAACAAGGGATGAAGGCAAAATAAAAATAGGATTGATTAAGGATTATGAGCTATTGGCAGAATTGGATGATGATTTGGGAAAGTACTTTGCAGAAAATAGGCATAGCATCAACAATATAACCATTAAAAGAAACAATTCAATCTTGGCTCATGGACTTGAATCATTGGACAAGGAGGATTTCGATCAATTTGAAGAGCTTGTTGAAAACCTTGCCCGCAAGTTGGATAAGGATATGGGCAAGTTCCTCAAGGAGACCAGATTCGCCAAGTTTGATTTGAAAGTAAAGATGAATGAGATTTAGTATTTTTATTCAATTTGAAAGTAAAGATGAATGGGATTTAGGATTTTCATTCCTTATCTTCATCTTCCCCTATCTCTTTTAGGAATTCTCTCCATTCTCTTTCTTCTTCCATCATGTATTCATTGTATTTTTCAAAGTCCTTTTCAGCAAGTTCTTTTTTTCCAACTCTTTTGTAATGCTTAGCACGTTCCAGGTATATTGTATAATAGTCCGGATGTTTTGATTGAAGCTTATTGTAGATGTTTTCAGCTCTTTCTGCATATCCTGCCTTAGATAATCTGCTTGCAATTTCCATAATGTACTCGCTGTATGGCCCTTGATTATAATCCCAATTCTCAAGCATCACATGTGTTCCCACCTTAAGGGATTCAAATGCATTGTGAGTGTCTCCCAAATCGAAATAGATTGCCCCGAGGACATGGAATGCCTTATCGCATTGATAATTATTCAATAGCTTGTTTGCATATTCTATTGCTTCATAATAGTTTCCTAAATAATAGGAAGTTTCAGTAATCAAAAAGAGAGATGTTTTATCCATTTCATCGATTTTCAATGCCTCATTCAGATATTTATGAGCAAGGTCGAAATTTAGATTTTCAATGTAGTTTTTAGCTATTGAAGCCTTCTTTTCAGCTGTAGAATATAGCCTGTCAGAGTTGATGAGGTATTTCAATGAATCAAAATGCCTGTTTAGTTCATGGTATGACATTCCAATTATATAATTGAAATGAGCAGATTCAAGATCCTTTTCAAATGCTCCATTTTCCCTTAACTCTTCAAAGGACTCTATTACTTCATCATATTTCCCAAGAGAATATAGTCGTATAAGCAATAAAGACTTTATTTCAGGAATCACATTGGTCATTTCATTGAAGTAAAACATGGAGCGTTCATCATCATCAAGCTCTTCATAAATGTCAGACATATGATGCAGAGCCAATGTGTTTTCAGGATTCAATTCAAGCAGCTTGTCCCCGTATTCGATTGCCTTATCGTATTCTTCAAGCTCCTTGAATAAAATAAAATGATTTAATAAGTAGTTTTCCTTATCTTTGGTCTCTTTAATGATTTCCAAAGCTTTTTCTGGATGGCTTAGTTTCACATATGCAAGGCCGATCATCATGTATGAATCGTCTCTTGCTTCCCCGTTCTCTATACATTTGTTAAATAGTTCGATTGATTTTTCATATTCCTTCTTATTGTAATAATCGCAAGCCAGGTTTTCCTGGAATTCGATTAGATTCGGATTGATTTTCAGTATTTCCTTACAGACTTCTATGGATTTGTCTATATTGAATTCACATTCCACAGAGTTGTAGGATGCTATTAATCTGTCAAGTTTGCTTGACATAAATATCACCGTATAAAAATTGATTTAACAAGTTTATGTATTAGTAGTATATAAAGGTTTTGAATTAGAGCAAAATAAAAAAAGAAAAAGAAGTGTTATTTTTATAAATAATTAACTATTTATGGTTCTTTTTCTTTTTTATTAATTTATTTTAGTTAATCTTATATAGTGGGAAAAATATAATTGATATTAGCGAAGTAGGGGTTTCCCTACTTCTTTCTTGCTTTAATTATCGTCTGCACTATTAAAATAGTGCAAACAAAATAATATAATGCAAGGGCAATATCAATTAATTCCCCCATATAATCACCTCCCTAGCAAGTATCTTCGCTTCAACTCTTTTTAAACTATTTTTAATTTAAATTTCATTGTTAAAGCCACTTAACTATATTTTCTTATATTGATTTTTTAATTATTTAAAGGTTTATATGTTCTTTATTTTGGTTATAAATAGTTATATGTCGTTAATTTTTTATTTTAACTTTAATATGATTTTTATTTTGTTATTAAATTATAATTAGGTTGAAAAATTATAATGATTTTATAAAAAAATTTCAATAAATTTAAATTTTTAAAAAACATACTATTATTAAAAATAATAGGGGATAACATGTCTAATTTCAAATTTAAAATCAATAATGTAGGTTCAATCAATCATGCGGATATGGAGATAGGGAGAATCAATGTCATGGGTGGTAAGAACTGTACTGGAAAATCCACCACAAGCAATTTATTATACTGCTTTTTAAGAGCTATTTCTTCAGAAAATGACTCTACAATAAATGAATTGCTTGATAGCGAATTTGATATAACTGGTCCTCAGGATTACAATGATAATGCTGGCATTTATTCTATTGACTTTTCATGCACTTTTGATTTTAAGAATTTTGAGTTTAGCAAGAAAGGAGATTTGGATATAACTAAAGTATTTTACTTTGACTCTTTCTCACTATTTGACAATAAAAGTGGAGGAACCTACTTTTTAGAGCATGTTAAAAGCTTGGAAGCTGCTTTGGAAATAACTGAAGATAAAAATAATAAAGATTGGGAAGTTGAAAAGCTCATAAAGGAAATTCTAGGTGGAGAGATTAAAAAGGAAAACGGTGAATTGTTCTTTGTGAGAGAAAATGGATTCAAGACCCATATGAAAAACACTTCTTCAGGTGTAAAGCAAGTGGCTATTATCCAAACACTCCTAAACAACAATGAACTTGAACCTAATTCATTCCTGATCATGGATGAGCCAGAGGTCAATCTTCACCCTGAATGGCAGATCAAGTTTGCAAAGATTCTTGTCTTGCTTGTAAAAGAGCTTGACTTAAGCATTTATATCGCTTCTCATAGTCCTTTCTTCATTGAAGCTATTGAACTCTATTCCCAATACTATGGCTTGCTTGATGAGAGCTTCTTCTACTTGACCCAAAAGGCAGAAGGGTATCAGTATGACATTGTATCTGTTGATTCTAATAATCTTGAAGCAATATATAGAAACCTTGGACAACCTTATGATATCCTTGATAAGATCAAGATGGACTTGATGTTCAAGAAACTAGATGGTGATTGAAATGGATGATATAGAAAAGTTTGATAAGTTCTTGTCTTTTTATGATAAGTATTATCAGACTGTAAGTGAGATATCAATGCCATGTCCGATTCACGATAAGGATTGTCCTTCAATTAAGCACAAGGAATGTGTAAGCAAAAGCAAGGAACCTCTTGTAAGTAGTGATTTCATGATGTATTCCTTTGACGATATTTGTAGGGATACTGAAATTATAGATATTTGTAACCTACCATCTACCTGTGACGGCTTGTATTTGGATAAAAAGAGAAAAGTTCTATATTTCATAGAGTACAAGGGAGTTAAAATAGATAGGAATAGCAAAAGGTCAGAGCTTCATGATATTTTATATAATATGAATAAGGATTCAGAATGTTATGACAAGTATTATGAAAGATTGCAATGGGTTTATAACAGTTATGGTGATGAACTTGCATTTAAGCTAAGGCTGAAGCCATTTGAAACCCTTGACTTGGCATTGCCTAATGTCTATAAGGATTATTGCAATAAGAATAGTATTTCTGATGAGGATAAGTTGGATTTAAATGAGTTCTTGTCTAGCATTAAGAAGGTTTATATTGTTGTAGCGGTTTGTGATAAGAGAAATCCGACTGCAGACAGGGTTGGTTCATATAGGTTTATCTTAAGAAAGCCATTTGAAAGATTGAGAGATCTTGGATTATTTGATATGGTTGAGATAATGGATCATAATAAGTTTAAGTTCTTTTTAGAGAAAATTTAGTTTAACTTTACAGTTGCTGTTTTAAAAAAAGATAAAAAAGATAAAATATTATTAAATAAACATTTTTTAAAAAAAGTAAAAAAAGATAAAATATTATTAAATAAACATTTTTTAAAAAAGAAAAAATAAAAATAAAAATAAAAGCATTATTCTGCTTCTATTTTTATTTTATATTTTGGTATTGAGGGGATTTTGTTTGTCTCCTTAATTTTCAAATCAATTTTTTTCTCATCAATCTTGAAAATTATAGGTTCTTCTTCCAATGCACCAGGGTCTTTTTCTATTAGTTCTTTTACGCCAGTTGAAATTGCTGAACTGTCTTCATTATCTATCAAATCAATTATTTCAACCTGGTTTTGGAATCTTTCTATGGCATCCATTGGTAAATTCTCCACATAGGGGATTGCACCAGTAGCGCCAATAATTCTCTTTTTTTCTTCATCACAGCCATTTTCATAAAGTGCCTGTATGCTTTGACCCGTAATATGTCCCTGCACTTCAGCACCACACAACATCAGGAACCTGATGTTTGGGTTTGAAATTATATTAGCCACTACTTTTTCAATTCCTAGATTTTCAGTTTTGCAAGGACCTGCAATAGCAGCTCCTGCTGCTGATGGGATTTCTTCGATATGGGAAGCTAATGTTGCCACTGCTACAGGACTTTCAGGATCTCCTACGATATAATCTCCAGTAATCACTGGCCAATTTTCTGATGTAGGCTTTTTTTTCTACCATATTGTTTCCCTCCATTCAATGATTTTCATGAATATGACTTTTCCCTTAATTTTTGGTTTGTTGAAAACCAAGAAATGGATGAAATTTTGAACATTTTTGATTGAGCGCTTTCCTATATTATATCTGTAGGTTTTCAACAAAACCAAAAACTATGCCTGCTAATACACAGAGAGGAGTTCCTGATAAAAAATATCTATTAGTAGTATATAAGTATTTTTATTGAACATTTTTTATTTTTTTATTTATATTTAATAAAATAATTGAACAATAATCAATTATGTTTATTTTTATTAAAAAATATATTTATCAATAACATCATGCAATTTATTTGAAAATAATATTGAACAATATTCTTTTTTTCATGATTTTTTTTTTTTAAATTGGTAAATGCTCATAGGATCTGTTTAGAATTTTTTTTCAATTTTTAATGTCCTATTTTAGGTAAAAATCATAATATTTTAAATATTTTAAGATTCTTTTGAAAATATTATCATTTTTTTATATTTTTCATAAACATTGTTTAGGTTAAATTTTTATTT
>NZ_JAEDCO010000007.1 GCF_016294135.1 Methanobrevibacter ruminantium | reverse complement strand
TATTTTATTTTCTATTTTATTTTCTTATATTGACTTATTTTAACTCTTTTTATTATTCTCAAACTCTTTTTATAGTTAACTATTAATAATATGTAAATTAAATAAATACTTATATTATACTTTATTTGCGATTCTGTCGAATCGTAGAGTTAATATGATAATTTTAATTAATTATAATTTGTTTAAAAAGTTTTTATAACTTAATTTATATTTATAGAGGCATGTTATGTTTTTAAAAATTAGGAGAGATACTTTAATAATTCTATTATTAGCTTTTATCTTAATTGTTTGTGGTAGATTGATTATCTATGTAGCATATGCATCCTCTGCTGAAGTCGCTGAAGGTGTGCCTATTGCAGGTATCATCGTTAAAGGAAATGATATAGTTCCTATTGACAGTATTCGTTATAATGTTCAGAACTCTGGTTTAAGAGAAGGCAGTTATATTGATGGAGATATCCTTAAGACATCAATACGGGAGCTGCCCGTGACTGAGGCCGAGGCAAATGCAGAGAAATTTGTTCGAAGATCAACAATCCCAGGTACTAAAATAGCTCCTATTGCTGGTGCGGATGTTACTGTGAACAGAGATACTGGTATTGTTACTGTAACTGTTATTGAAGATTTCTCAACCATTAACATTACAGATAATAAAACTACTTCTAGTGATAGTTCAAATCTAGAAAAATCAACAAGTGTTTATAATTATAGTATTGCTGGATAGGAGGTTAAAATTTGAGTAAAAAGTCTAGTAAAATCATAGGTTTAGTATTTTTAGTTTTAATGCTCTTTACAGTAATCGCTGCTGCTTCAGCTACTTGTAACGTAATTGTTATTACTGATCCTAGTGGTGAAGACCCAAATGGTGCTGCTGCAGGAAGTATGTCATTTGCAAACAACATGTTCCAATCTTCATTCATCATGTCAAAGAATGATGGATACGCAATGCTTTCCGGGGGGGAAGGTAACGGTACAGAAAGGAACTATGCGATTATTGATGCACTTGGAGCTATGCAACATGGTTCAAGCCCAGCAGCTGCTGCCGCTTTAGCAAGTGGTTTCGATGGGATTCGTCTTGTTGTCGGTGGACCTTCAATGGGTGCTGCTATTGGCGGAGACTATAACGCATACCTTGTTGTAGTGGATAATGATGGAACAGTTAGGATCACTCACCATGAAGGTGGTGTAGTGCAATTACCTCAAGGCTCTAAAGGAGCTATCATTCACTTAAGGAACAGTCAAGGTAACCCTAAGATGGGTACTGCAGACCGTGTACGTAGAGAAACTGCAGTAAACATAGGAAAAATGATTAGGGATGGATATCCTGCTACCTATATCGTCGGAAAAGTTATGGAAGAAGTAGCTAGAGACTCTGGTGAGAAATATGGTGGGGGTGCAGTGAACCTTGTATCATTAATCAGTACTGGAGACATGTTCGTACCGAAAGAAGTAAACACCACAGGTTATCCTATGGATGAAAATTACTCTAAAGTATGTCTAGACTGTGGTTGGGCTACTGGATACCCTGATGCAGAAAACTATAATGTCTGTCCAATCTGTAATCATGAACTGGAAGTACGTTCCGCTACAGATGTTTTGATTAATGAGATTACAATATCCAAGGATGCTGTTTCCGTTTCTGTTTACGGAAGTGAAAAAGCCGGTTTGTCTGACATTACCCGTGAGGTAGTGAAAGCATCAGTCAAGAAGTATGGTTATAATGCATCGACAATAGCCGGATCGATCAATAAGGGTATCAATAACGGGCTTATCGTTGGTGTAGATTATGTGGAACCTAGCGATTTAAACGTTAAGCCTGATGTCCGTGCTGTAGGTGTATACTATAATCCATTGCCTAATGGTAGAACTTCTCCTGCATGGCATTTACCTATCAATTCCATAGTGCTTACTATTTTAGGTTCTATTCAAACAGCAATCGGTTTTGTTTTAATAGTCTTGGTTGTATTCAGAACAAGATTATTGAAATCATTCAGAGACCGTGTATCCTAAAATTGGTTTTTAACCAATTTTCTTTTTTTTTATTTTTTATTTTTCTTTCATTATTCTTTTATTCTATTTTTATAATTTATTGTTCAGTAATTCTATCGTTTTTTATCTATTTTTTTATTTATTTGATTTAAATTATTTATTATTCAATTTTTTTACATATTTGTTAGTTTTTATTCAATATTTTTAATATTCTTGTTTATTTTCAAGTTTAATTAGTTTTTTATAGTAATATATTTAAATAAAAAAATATAAAACTAATATATAGATTTTTAAATAATGTAAATCATTTTTTTTATTATATTATATTATATTAGGGATAACATGGCTTTGGTATTGATTAGAGGAGAAAACAACTCAAAAATTCTTAATGCAATTGCAGATGTTGAAAGACATGCAAATTTAAACTTAACTACAAAACCTAAAAAGATTGATGCGAAATATGCGGATAAGATTGTAGAAAACATTTTAAAGGCTCCATTAAGAACCAAATCAAAAGTGGCTACTGCATTTCGTATAAAGGAAGACACTGCAACTGCAATTGTTCAAATCAAAAAGATCCATCCTCCTGCTCATATTGTTGTTATCAGCAATGATTATGATGACTATAAGGAATTGAATAAATCCCTAAATGATGCAAAAGTATTCAGAGGATATTACTCTGGCAAAAAGCAATCAACTCAAATGAAGGATTATAAGGTTAATAAAACTGAATAGATTAGTTTAATCCTTTACTTTTTTTAATATTTTTCCACTATTTTATAGCTATTTCTATTTTATTTATTTTCTAATCCCTTTTCAATGTCTATTTTCCCCTATTTTATCTATTTTTCACATATATTCCTGTTTTTCAGTTAACTTGGTAAATACCTTATTAGATTTAATTAAAAAGTATTATATAATTCAAAAATCATATATTTAAACATGAATTGTGAAATATGTGGTAAACCTATAGAAGGCAGACCTATAAGAACAAAAATAGATGGTTCAGTTTTAGAAGTTTGCAAGGAATGTTCTAAATTCGGAAGAGTTCAAAAGGACACTCCTCTTGAGAGAAAATTTGTTTCAAGAAACAAAAAGGGAAATCCTCAAAGACCTCAAGCAAACAAGCAGAATGTTCAAAGAAGACGCAGAGAAGAACCTATGGATGAGCTTGTTGAAGATTATAATGTATTAATCAGAAAAGCTAGAGAATCTAAAGGTTGGACTAGAGAAGAATTAGGCGCTAAGATGTATGAAAAGGTTTCAGTAATCAATAGGATAGAATCAGGAAAGATGGAACCTGACATTAAATTAGCTAAAAAGTTCGAAAAGACTTTGGGCATTACCATTATTGAAAAATATGATGAAATGGATTTGGAATCATTTAAAAGTTCTGCATCAGGTCCAAATACATTAGGAAGTATTGTAAAGATCAAAAGGAAATAGTCCTTTTACAATATTTTCAATTTCATTTTTTCATGATTTCTCATTCTATTTTTTATCTATTTGCCCTATGGATTTTTTATGAAATTATTTTTCTTACTAAAATTAAGAAAAACTTTATATATTACTATGTATAAATTATTTTATAATCTACGAATATTTAGATTTAAATAGAATTATAATATATAACAATTATTATAATCTCAAATCTATCTTAAAATATGTAAAATTGTTGTAAAAATATGATATGAAATTAATTAGTGCATTTGAAAACTAAATTTAAAATTTATATTGATAATAACTAATTTAAAGGAGGAGTATATTATGGAAGATTCTCCAAATGAAGTTCAAAATATCTCAAGCCCTACTAAAATTGATGAAGTAGATGAGCCTAAAACCGTTGAAGAACTTCAAAAAGAACTTGACTTGCTAAAGGCAGAAAATACAAAAACCAAACGTAATCTCATGTGGAAAGTTAGAAAGCTTGAAAAAGACAAGATTCTAACTGAAAATGAAAAGATACGTTTAGAAAGAGAGTTAAAATCATTAAGAGGTGAAGTTGAAAGATTCAGATCACCTCCACTTATATTGGCTACCATTACTGAAGTCATCGATGATTCCAGATTGACTGTAAAAAGCAGTACTGGACCAAGTTTCCTTATTAACTATTCAAAGTTCTTGGATGAAAAATTATTGAAACCAGGTTCAAGAGTAGCTTTAAATCAACAGACCTTTGGTGTTGTTGAAGTATTGCCTTCTGAAAAGGACGCAAATGTTTCCGGTATGGAAATTGACACCAAACCTGATGTTACCTATGATGTGATTGGTGGTTTGGATGATCAAATCATTGAAGTTAAGGAAACAGTGGAATTACCTTTAAAACATCCTGAATTATTTGAAAAGGTTGGTATTGACCCACCTAAAGGTATTCTATTGTACGGTCCTCCAGGAACTGGTAAGACCTTGCTTGCAAAGGCAGTGGCTAACGAAACCAATGCAACATTCATTAAGGTTGTTGCTTCTGAATTCGTTAAGAAATACATTGGTGAAGGAGCAAGAATGGTTAGAGAAGTGTTTGAGCTTGCTAAGGAAAAGGCACCAAGTATCATCTTCATTGACGAGCTTGATGCAGTGGCAGCACAAAGACTTAAAAGTTCCACCAGTGGAGACAGGGAAGTTCAAAGAACTCTCATGCAATTGCTTGCAGAATTGGATGGTTTCGAATCCCGTGGAGATATTGGTATCATTGGCGCTACCAACAGACCTGATATCTTAGACCCAGCATTGCTCAGACCTGGAAGATTCGACAGATTCATTGAAGTTCCAGCTCCAAATGAAGAAGGAAGACTTGAAATTCTCAAAATCCACACCAAGAAAATGAATTTGGCTTCTGACATTGATCTTAATGATATAGTCGCTCTTACAGAAGGATTTGCTGGTGCAGACTTAAAGGCTATCTGTACAGAAGCAGGTATGTTTGCTATCCGTGAAGAAAGAGACCATATCATTATGGCAGACTTTGAGGATGCTATCAACAAGATCTTAGGTAAAAATAAAGAAGCTCAATTAGATGACAATGGTGGAGTAATGTTCGGATAATTTCGAACTTACTTTTCATTTTTTTATTTTTTATCTCTTTTATTCTATTTTTTATATTTTATAATCATTAATGGCCTGTGATGAACCCTATGAGCTCTGATACGTGATGAATGATGGGCGATCTGAGGCCATTTTATTCTTATTTTTTTAATTTTTTCACTTTTTTTAAGTTAATTTACATTATTTTGTCTTGTTTTATTCAATTTTAACCTATTCTTTTACATAAACTATATTTAAAATAAAATTTATAAATATAAACTAATGTTTGGTAAAGATAAAAAAGAAGACTTTCATGAGAAAATATTATACGAAGCACAACCTAATATTTTTGTCTATTCAAAAGGAATTTTAATATCAATGTTTGTGTTAGGATTTTTATTTTTCTTGTATTCTGCTGGTATTCAATACATTGGGAACATGAATGTCTATTTGATTGAATCAACTAAAGTTCCAATGACTCGCTATTTTGCAATAGCTGTGTTTATCTTAATCATGATTGTATTATTATACATCATATTGAAGCTTTTAATCTGGACTTCAATCAAGTATACAATTACTGAAAGCAGAGTGATTGTTGAAAAGGGTATTCTCTTGCAAAAGAAAAACTACATGCCTTTCAACACTATTCAGGATGTTAGTCGTTCCCAAAGTCTTCTTGGAAAAATATTTTCAGTAGGCACTATCACATTATACAGTGCTTATGATGGAAAGGATTTGGAATTGAAGGATGTTTCCAGCCCTAAAA
Source organism: Methanobrevibacter ruminantium (assembly GCF_016294135.1). Classification (NCBI taxonomy): domain Archaea; kingdom Methanobacteriati; phylum Methanobacteriota; class Methanobacteria; order Methanobacteriales; family Methanobacteriaceae; genus Methanobrevibacter; species Methanobrevibacter ruminantium. The sequence continues at coordinate 49,231 of NZ_JAEDCO010000007.1, read as the reverse complement.
AGATTGAAGATATCATATTTGAGAATATAAGAGGAACCCATTTGAGATATCAGAATGGTTATGATGATTTTAATTCCAATTTCAATCCAATTAGGCCAAATCAGGAACCTGGCCATTATATGCGTATGGAAGATTTGGATGATTTGGAATTGGTTGATGCTAAAGAGCGTAAAAGGCAGCTTAGAGAAATAAGGCGTCAAGCTAAACAATCTAGAAACAATCCAAATTATAACTCAAATTATAATACTCCTTATGGCTCCAATGATCATTATTATAATGATTATAATAGTCCTAATGATTTTGGCGGCTATGGTTATGATGATTATTCAAGAGATAGGAACTATAGGGAAAGCAGAGCTCCTATAGAAAATTACAATAATCAATATGATTCAAGAAGAAAGCCTGATTCACATCATCATCAGTATTCTGGAGCTATTAAAGACTCTTATTCAAGAAATCCTGATAAATACTTTGCAAATAATTATGAGGAATTCCATCAAAACAATTTAGATGCACAAAGGGATTATGATGATCGTATCCAAGGAGGTAATCCGTATGGAGATTATAACGAAGAGCCTCCAAAGGTAGAAAAGAAATCCAAAGGTCTTTCCAGATTCAATCCTTTTTCAAGCAGTAATGATGAAAAGGATGATTATTATGAAGATATCTCTGATGCAGAGTTTGACACCACTATAAATCAAGCAATGCATGACATGGGAGATAATCTTAAATTCAAGCCATCTAATGATAATCGCTTTAGAGATGATTATAATCCTGTCTCCGGCTCTAGAGAATATGATAGAAGATATGACAGAGCTTATGATAAAGGACCTGGTAGAAGTTATGATATGAATTATGACGGCTATGACGACAGATATTATGATGATTACTCAGATAGGCATAATGCTAATTTCCACAGATATCCGGAATCCATGCCTTTAAGAGATGGTCATAATAATCCTAATCATTATGATAATCGTCATGAAAGCTTCAATCAAAGGGATTATAGGCAAAATGAGAATTATAGGCATTCGAATTCAAGAAATCAGAATTACAGATCCAATTCTCATTATGATGCAAATCATACAAGGCCATACTCTGGTGATGGTGAGATAGATTATAAGTATATGAGTCCTAGAGAATCCAGAAAAAAATCTGGACGTAATTCTGGCTCCCATTATGATGATTATAATCAATATATGGATGAATCTGATGCAGAATCTGGAAATGATAAAAAGAAGAAGACTTCCGATGATCTCTTTGAAAAGCATTCCAGAAAATTCAGGAGATAATTTTTATATTGAAAATAATTTTTTAATTATTTTTAATTTTTAAATTATTATCAATTTTTTATTTTAATATTTTTAATTTATTTAATTTTTAGCTTTTTCTTAAGCTCTTTTATTTCAATATGTGGGTTAACTATGAGTTTTGATTATGATGTCACTATCATTGGAGCAGGTCCTATTGGTTCTACCTTGGCTTATGAATTGGCTAAAGAGAATATTAAAGTCTGCCTAATAGATAAAAAGAAAGTAATAGGTTTGCCCTTGCAATGTGCAGGCATAATCAATAAAAGAGTTTTGGATGTCAATCAATTTCCAGATGAATTAATATTAAATAATGTTAAAGGTGCTTTTTTACACAGTAAGAATCATAGTTTAAGCGTTTCTAAAGAGGAAGACCAAGCATTGATAATCGATAGGGTTGCTTTAGATCAATTCCTTTACAAAAGAGCTATTGAAAACGGTGCCCATTCTTATTTGTCCTCTAAAGTTGTAGCTATTGATGATGTGGAAGGAAAAGTCACATTCCAAAATGAATCAACTGAAAAAAGCATCAAATCCAAGATTATTGTAGGTGCAGATGGACCTCTTTCAATTGTTTCTTCAGCATTTGGAAATGATTTCGATTATTATTGTGCAAGCCAATATTTAGTTAAAATTGAAGAGGACAACAATCAGATGTCCTTTGTAGACTTATATGCCTATGGAGATTTATTCCCCGGATTCATATGGCAGATTCCAGTAAGTGAAAATATATTTAGGATTGGATTGTTTTCAAATAATGATTATAAAAGACAAAATGAAATCTTAAATGAGTTCCTAATGAATGACTTCCAATATGAAAATTATGAAATAATTGAAAAGTATAAGGGTAAAATCCCTATTTACAATAAGGAAAATAAATTGTTTAAAAATAGGGCTTTGATAATTGGCGATGCTGCTTCACAGATTAAGCCAACTACTGGTGGCGGTCTTTTAATAGGTTTTGAAGCAGTTGGAATGGCTAAAAAAACAATTCTCAAAGTTTTAGATTCAGAAGATTTCAATTCTCTAAACCTTGAAAAGGAGACTCATGATGACAAGAAGATATTACAGGATTGTCTCAAATCTTATCAAGATGATTTTGAAGAAAGATTCATAAAGGAATTTTCCTATCAGTTTAAGGTTCAAAAAACATTATGCACATTGTCAGATGATGATTTGGACTATTTCTTTGAAAAGCTAAAGGAGAAAGAAGCCGATAAATTGATATCTGAATATGGAGATATGGATAATCAATCAATACTTGTTAAGGAATTCTTGAAAAGAGGTTTGGTTCTATCATTATTGCCAGCTATTCATAAAAGGGAATTGGCTAAAATCTGGTTAGTATAATGATTAATAAAATGATTATTTGATTTAAAAATTAATGAATATGCTTAATTGAAATACTTATTATTGATTTAAAAAATTGGAGATAAAAAATGGATTTATTGTTAATCTTATCACAGGAACATGACAAACTACCATTGGCTGAACTTAGAGCAGTTTTGGAAATTGAGGAAATAGAGACAGAAATGGAAATAGTTTGTCCAGGATTGGTTATCTTAAGAAATCTTGGTGAAGATGTTTTTGATGATTACTACAGAATCTTTGTTAAAAGGTTAGGTTACACTCATGAGGTTCATCAATTGATAGATGAATGTGATTATGAGGTTTTGGACAGTGCTGTCAAAGCTATTGACTGGTCAGAATATGTTGATGAGAACTTTGCTGTTAGAGTGAAAAGATTCAGTACTGACATAGATACAGTAGGTACTGAAAGAAGAGTGGGACATTTGATCTTATCAAATACAGAGAATATTTCAGTAAACTTATCAAATCCAAAATCATTCATTAGAGTTGTGGCTCATCATAGTAATGTCTATTTATGTTTCGGTAAGTATCAGCTCAATAAGAAGTATTTTGAAGAGATGAAACCTCATAAGAGACCTTTCTTCCATCCCGGTTGCATGAGTCCTAAACTTGCTAGATGCATGGCTAATTTAGCTAGAGTCAAGGAAGGAGACACTGTGCTTGATCCTTTCTGTGGTACTGGAGGAATCCTTATTGAAGCAGGTCTTATAGGTTGTAAGGTAATTGGCTGTGACATTGATTGGAAAATGAAAAAGGGAACTGCAACCAATTTGGAATATGCTGGGGTCACTGACTATAAGACTCATGTTGTTGATGTCCGTGAGCTTGAAATGTATGAAGAGGTTGATGCAGTTGTTACAGATCCCCCATATGGTATTTCCACAACTACCTGTGGTGAAGGCACTTCTGGAATATTCAGTGAATTCCTACAATCAATCGAACACAGTATGAAGAAAGATGCACTTTTAGTCATGGCTAGTCCACATACATTGGATATCGATTCACTGCTCAATGATGTAGGGTTCGAATTATTGGAAAGGTATGAGATTAAAATGCATAGAAGTTTAACTCGTATCATTTCTGTGATAGCTAAAATTCATTAAATTTAATTATTTTATTTTTTTATTTAATTTTTAGTTTACGATGTATGTTTAATAGTAAACATCTTTTATTTTATTCTATTTTTCTTATTTTTTAAATTATTTTTTTAATTATTTTTTATTCATTTTCTCTTATTTCTCTAAATTTATTTTTCCATTTCCACATTTGCTTATCCTATTTACCTATTTTTAATTTTTTATACTATAAGAACACAATATAATCTTATGGAAATCAATAAGAATATTGAGTCAATAATCGGGGACCCGAAAAAAGCAATTAATAGATTGGCTTATCCCACAATATTGTCTATGCTATTGATGTATGCCAATAACCTAATTGACAGCATGTGGGTAAGTGGACTTGGCTCTGGACCACTTGCCGCTTTAGGATTCATGTCTCCATTGTACTTGGTTATTATTGGTTTTGGTGTAGGAATAGGTGCAGGTGCCAATTCTTTGATTTCACGATTGATTGGTGCCAAACAATATGAGGAATCCAACAATGCAGCTATTCACAGTATCGTTCTCGCATCAATTGTATCCATTCTTATTTTGTTGGTTGGTGTTTTCTTTTTAAGGGATTTGCTAATTCTCTTTGGAGCCAGTGAAGTAATTGATCTTGCAATGGATTATGGGATGATTATCTTCTTAACCAGTTATATAATGCTCTTTCCAGCAGTGGTTTCAAGTCTTTTTAGAGCAGAAGGAGACATTAGAAGAGCTGCAGTGCCTTTAGTTGTAAATGCAATATTGAATTTGATAATGGATCCTATCTTCATTTATTACTTTAATTGGGGCATTAAGGGAGCAGCTATTGCAACAGTATTGTCCACACTTGCAAACTTGCTCATGATGCTTTACTGGTATTTGATAAAAAGGGACACTTTCATAAAACTAAGCTTAAGATATTACCACAGCAAAATGGAAATCTATAAGGAAATCCTTTTGGTAAGCTTGCCTGCAAGCTGTGAAGAGGTGATTTATTCAATTGTTGCCATTTGCTTCAATTATTTGATTTTCATAACTGCCGGAACAATTGAAGTTGCTATTTTCACTGTTGTATGGAGATTTGTTTCCATTGGATTCCTGCCATGCATAGCTATTGGATTCTCAACAATAACAGTTTCAGGAATTGCATATGGAGCTAGAAATTATGAAAACTTCAAGACAACAATAAACTATTCAACTTTCATCAGTTTTCTTATAACCTTGATAATATGCATTATCTTCTTTGTCTTTGCTTATCCGATTTCAGAAGGATTCAATTTCATTAATGGAAATCCTCAAATGATTGTAAGAACTGCAGAGGTCCTTAGGATAATGGTTTTCTATAATCTTTTCATACCATTTGGAGCAACTGCAGCTTATGTTTATCAAGGGGTAGGTTCTGGATTCAAGTCACTGGCATTGACAATTCTAAGGGAATTGATTTTAAGTGTTTTCTTTGCTTATCTCTTTGCAATTCCACTTAAAATGGGAATATTTGGAGTTTATTTAGGTGCAATAATCGGTATGATTTTAGGTTCTTTCATTGGTTTTGCATGCATAAAATTCTATGAGAGAAGCTTTAAGAAAGAGTGTGAAAAAACAGTTGCCTAAAAATAGAAAATTTTAAAATATTAAAAAAGTAATAAACTTTAAAAAGCAAGAAAAAAGTAAAAAAGTTAAAAGTAATAAAGTAAACTAATTAAAAAAGTAATAAAGTAAAAAAAAAGTAAAAGTTGGTTAATGTTTTACAATAAGTTCAAGTACTTGAACTAGTGTAAACCACAGCCAACACATTCATGTGCAGGAATACCTATTTCCTGTTCTTCATCAACTACTTCTTGTTTTAATTCCTGAACAGTTACAGAAATAAAGGAATATTCCGGTTTTTCTATTATTGGTGAAATTCCCTTAAAGTAGCAGTGGATATTTCCAGTGCATGCAATGTCAATGAGAATTGGTTCAGGGATTTTAAATCCTTTAAAGTATGATTCAATTTCAGTGATTTGATCTTTAGGAACTCTAAGGTTAAAGGACATCATTCCATCTTCTTTTGTTCTGATTCCAACATAAGATTGATTAACTAATAATTCATTTCCAAATTCTTGTTTAAATATTACACATTCTTCTCTATTTACCATACTAGTCCCTCCATTTATTTTTCATTAGTTTAATGTATTTGTCAGTATAATGTAAATTTTTTAAAGTTTTTTCATTCAGTTTATTATTATTGTTTTATATAATATAAAATTTTTTATAAAAATCATTTTCACTTCTATTGTTCTTCTTGAAATGGAATAAAATTATTCTTTAATTTCAATAGATATAACCATATCAAGTCTTTATTTCAATAATACTTGAATAATTATCTTAATTCAGTTAATTAAGCAATATTTTCTAATTTTATTATTTTTTTATAGTTTTTAAGTAGTTTTTACCATAATATTTATATTAGTTTAATTACAAATTTACATAATGCTATGTATTATATAATATATTAATATATGAACATAGTTCAAATTATTAAAACAAAACAATTAAAATTTAAAAACAAAAATCAAAAAGATGGTTAAAATGAGTGACGTAAACAAAGATATCGGAATGAGAATTAGAGAATTAAGAGAATTGTCCGATATTACAACAGAAGAAATTGCTAAAGAACTTGATGTAGACGAAGAAACTTATATTTCATATGAAAATGGTATTATTGACATTCCAGCTAGTTTCTTATACCAAATTGCACAGATTTTCAATGTTGATTTAGCTTTGATTCTTACTGGTGAAGAAACTCGTATGACTTATTTTGATGTAACTAGAGCAGACAAAGGTTTTGCTGTTGACAGAAGGAAAGAATATAAGTATGAAAACTTATGTAAGAAATTCGTTCATAAAAAAGCTGAAATGTTTATTGTAACTGTTGATCCTAAAGAAGATGCTATTCCTTCTTTGAATTCACATGCAGGTCAGGAATTTAACTATATTCTTGAAGGAACCGTTAAAATATTCATTAAAGACAATGAGATTATTTTAAACGAAGGAGATTCTATATTCTTTGATGCAACTTGTGAACATGCAATGATTGCTTTAAATGATGAAAAAGCTAAATTTTTAGCTGTAATTATGTAATTGAAATAGAATATTTAATGAATATTTGACTGAGCATATTGAAAAAAATTATATTTAAATAATGAATATTTAACAGAAAAATTTACAATAAAATAAGAAGGATTAATGGCTATATTCAAGGGGAATATTAGCTTAGATTAAAAATAGAGTGATAAAATGACATCTTTAATAGGAAACTTTGTAAACAGAGTTGATTTCAAATCTTATAAGGATTTTTACGATAATTTTGAATTTACTGTACCAAAGGACTTTAACTTTGGTTTTGATGTAGTGGACGAGTATGCAAGAATAGACCCAGAAAAGCTTGCATTGATCTGGTGTGATGATAACGAGAAAAAGGTATTCACCTTCTTGGATATGAAAAAATTATCCAATAAAGCTGCAAACTTATTTAAATCCCAAGGAATCAATAAGGGAGATGCAGTATTGCTCACCTTAAAAAACAGGTATGAATTCTGGATCTGCATGACTGCACTTCACAAAATCGGTGCAATAGCTATTCCAACCACTCACATGGTAAAACTTCATGATATTATTTATAGAGTAGAAAACGCAAGCATTAAAATGGTTGTATCTGTTGAAGAAGACCAATTGATTCCAGATTATGAAGCTTGTGAACAGGAGTTAGGCATTGAGCTTAAGAAAGCTCTTGTAGGAAATATCGATAAGGAAGGTTGGTTAAACTTTGATGAGGAACTCGCTAAGATGAGTGATGAGTTCGAAAGGCCAACTGGAGAAGATGCAACTCACGAGGATGAGACTTTCCTCATTTATTTCTCAAGCGGAACCACTGGAAACCCTAAAATGGTTGCACATGCTCACACTTATGCAATTGGACACTTAATCACTGCAAAATACTGGCATAATGTTGTAGAAGACGGTGTTCACCACACATCTGCTGATACTGGATGGGGTAAAGCAGTATGGGGTAACTACTATGGTCAATGGATTTCAGGTTCTGCAGTATTTGTTTACGATTATGTTAGATTCAATGGTTTGGATTTAATGGAAAAGATCATTGAAAACAAGGTAAACACTTTCTGTGCACCTCCAACAATCTACAGATTCTTGATTAAGGAAGACTTATCCCAATTTGACTTTTCAAATGTTCAATATGCAACTACTGCTGGAGAGCCATTGCCTCCTGAAGTATTTAAAAGATTCAAGGAATTCACTGGATTGGAGATTAAAGAAGGATTCGGTCAAACTGAAACCACCCTTTCATTGGCTACATTCATTTGGATGGAATCAAAAACAGGTTCTGTAGGAAAACCATCCCCTGCATTTAAAGTAACCCTTTTAGACTCTGACCACAATACTGTAGATATTGGTTCTGAAGGAGAAATCTGTTTTGATATAACTGGAGAAAGATCTGTAGGTTTATTTAAGGAATATTACAGAAACCAAGAGAAAACTGATGAAGTATGCCATGATGGTTATTACCACTGTGGAGACACTGCATATATAGATGAAGACGGTTATTACACCTTTGTTGGAAGAAATGATGATATAATCAAGTCTTCAGGGTACCGTATTGGACCGTACGAAGTGGAAAATGCAGTAATTTCTCACCCTTCAGTATTGGAATGTGCAATTACCGGTGTTCCTGATGAATTGAGAGGCCAAATCGTTAAGGCAACAATTGTTCTTGCAAAAGGATTCGAGCCAAGTGAAGAGCTTAAAAAGGATATTCAAAATCATGTAAAGCATGAAACCGCTCCTTATAAATATCCAAGAATGATTGAATTTGTTGAAGAATTGCCTAAAACAATTAGTGGTAAGATTCAAAGAAAGATAATCAGAACTGAAGATGAGAATAAACTAAAATAATTATTTTTCTCTTCTTATTATTTTTTTTAAACTTTTCAATTAATAATCAGATTAAGTTTAAAAGACCAATAATTAGTTTAAAAGATCAATAATCAATTTTATCAATTAATATTTCAAAATTTAAAAAATTGAATTTATTATGGGATAGTGAATAAATGAATGTAAATCAAATTAAACCATATCCTGTCATTAGCAAAAACAATTGTAAGGCATGTTTAAGATGTATAAGCGCTTGCAAAGAGGAATGCCTTAAATTAAGTGAAGAGATTAATGATAGCGGATATCAATATGCAGAATATACTGGAGAAGGCTGTATTGGTTGTGGAGATTGTTATTACACTTGTCCTGAACCATTAGCTATTGAAGTTCATATTCCTAGAAGGACTAGAAAACCTAAAGGAGATGCTTAAATGAGTAACCAAATTGTAAAAGGAAATACCGCTGTAATCATTGGAGCATTATATGCTGGCTGTGATTGTTTCTTTGGTTATCCAATCACCCCTGCAAGTGAAATTCTCCATGAGGCATCCAAATATTTCCCAATGGTCGGAAGAAAATTTGTGCAGGCTGAAAGTGAAGAGGCTTCTGTAAACATGATTTACGGTGGAGCTTCCACTGGTCACAGAGTAATGAGTGCATCATCTGGACCTGGAATCAGCTTAATGCAAGAAGGATTCACCTTTTTAGCAGGTGCAGAATTGCCTGCAGTTATTGTGGATGTAATGAGAGCAGGTCCTGGTTTAGGTAATATCGGTCCTGAACAAGGAGATTATAATCAAATCGTAAAAGGTGGAGGTCACGGAAACTATAGAAATATAGTGTTGGCACCTAACTGCGTTCAGGAAATGTGTGACTTTACCATGAAGGCATTTGAGCTTTCAACCAAATACAGAAACCCTGTAGTTGTACTTGCTGATGCAGTATTAGGTCAAATGGCGGAACCTTTAAGATTCCCTAAAGAAGCTATTGAACCTAAGATTGATGAATCTTGGGCTGTAAGAGGCAACAAGGAAACCATGAACAATTTAGTTACTTCAATTTTCCTTGATTTCAATCAATTGGAAGACTTTAACTTCCAAATTCAAGAAAAGTATGAAACTATCAGACAAAATGAAGTTCTTTATGAAGAGCATATGGTTGAAGATGCTGAAATTGTTATTGTAGCATATGGAACAAGCAGTAGATTATCTAGAACTGCAGTTGATGTTGCAAGAGAAAAAGGCATTAAATTAGGTCTCTTAAGACCAATCACCTTATTCCCATTCCCAGAGAAAAGAATTAAGGAATTAGCAGATAAAGGTGTTCAATTTGTTTCTGTTGAAATGAGTAACGGTCAATTAAGAGAAGACGTTAAGGCAGCAGCTAATTACGATGATGTCCATTTGGTAAACAGAATGGGTGGAAATGTAATTGAGCTTAAGGATATCCTTAATGAAATCTATAAGATGGTAGGAAGCGATGAGCGTCACAAGGTTCACAGTGACGAAAAGGATTATGATGCAAGCTACCTAAATGATAAGGAATATCAGGAAGAATTAGATAATGATAACTATTATAATCATAGGGTTGTAGATTAGGGAGGTGAAAGAATGGATAATATTAAAGTAACTGATGAAAACATTGAAAAGGTTCAAATGAGTGAAATCGAAGAAAAAGTTATTAAAAAGCCAGAATCCTTATATGACAGCTTCCCTAGAAAAGGAAATGACATTTACAATACTCATTACTGCGCTGGTTGCGGTCATGGTATTTTACATAAATTGATTGCAGAAGTGATGGATGAATTGGATATTCAAGAAAGATCCGTAATGATTTCTCCTGTAGGATGTGCTGTATTCGGTTATTACTACTTCAATTGTGGAAATGTACAGACTGCACACGGAAGAGCTCCTGCAGTTGCTACTGGTATTTCAAGAGCTGAAGACAATGCTATTGTAATGAGCTATCAAGGAGATGGGGATTTAGCTTCCATTGGATTGAATGAAACATTGCAAGCTGCTAACCGTGGAGAAAAATTAGCTGTTTTCTTTGTAAACAATACTGTTTACGGAATGACTGGTGGTCAAATGGCACCAACAACCTTGATTGGTGAAAAGACTGTAACCTGTCAAAACGGAAGAGACGCTAACTTTGCAGGATATCCATTGCACTTATGTGAATTATTGGATAACTTAAAGGCACCTGTATTCATTGAAAGAGTGTCCTTAGCAAATCCAAATCTTATTAGAAAAGCTAAAATAGCTATTAAAAAAGCTTTAATGATTCAGAAAGAAGGTAAAGGTTATGCTTTCGTTGAAGTTTTATCACCTTGTCCAACCAATATAAGAAGAGATGTAAAAGGTGTAGAGGATTTCTTGATTAATGAAATGGGTAAGGAATTCCCTGTAAAAAGATTCAGGGATTTATCCAAAGAAAGGGAACCTAAGGAAAGACCTGTAAGTGATTTCTCTATTGAAACTCTTGATAAAGTCTTTGGAATAGACAGAAGCAAGGAGATCAAGGAAATCGAAGAGGACTTTGATGACATTAAGGTTAAAATTGTTGGTTTTGGTGGTCAAGGAGTATTGAGTACTGGTCTCACCCTTGCTCAAGCAGCATGTAGTGAAGGTAAGGAAGTATCCTGGTACCCAAGCTATGGGCCAGAACAAAGAGGTGGAACTTCCAACTGTTCTGTAACCATTTCAGCAAAAACCATCGGTTCTCCAGTTGTGGAAGAATGTGATATCTTAATTGCAATGAACAAGCCTGCTTTAGAAAAATATTCTATTGATGTTAAGGAAAAAGGTATAATCCTATACGATTCCCGTGCAGGAGATTACAATAAGGATAACCTTCATGTAAAAGATGATGTTGAGATCATTGCTATTCCAGCAAGAGCTATTGCAACTGAGGTAGGTAATGCAAAGGCTATGAACACTGCAATCTTAGGTGCTTTAATGGAATTAGGTGCAGATAGTCCTATCTTATCTAAAGAAGCATTTGAAAACGGTATTAAGGATACCTTTGCAGCTAAACCAAAACTCATTGATGTTAACTTAAAGGTTTTGGAAGCAGGAGCAACTTGGTTAAGAGAAAACAGATAATCTCTTAACTCTTTTTCTTTTTTATTCTTCATTATTTATTATTTTTTTATTTTTTTTACAATTTTTTTATAATTTTTTTATTCTATTATTTTTTATTTTTATTACCTATTTTTTCATTTTAAATTATTTTTATGATTTTAATTTTTTTAAAAAAGTTTATTATATAAAAAATTGAAATTATTATTTGAAAAGAACCTATTTTTAAAACTATATAGAGGAGATATTATCACTAAAGATTACGAATTTGATGCATTGGACGCTAAAGATCAATGTGTTAAATGGATTCAAGATTTCTTTGAAGAAAACGGAAAAGGTTGCAATGCTGTTGTAGGGATCTCTGGAGGTAAGGATAGCTCTGTAGTTGCTGCATTATGTGTTGAAGCTTTAGGAAGAGACAGGGTAATAGGAGTCCTAATGCCTAATGATGTTCAATCAGACATTGATTTTGCTAAGCTTCTTGTAAATCATTTAGGCATAAAGCATTATATTATCAATGTTAAGGATGCTGTAAATGGAGTTTTAGATCAAATGATGAAATCTGATATCGAAATATCCGAACAGACCATGATAAACCTTCCACCCAGAATCCGTATGTCTGTTTTATATGCAGTAAGTCAAAGCAATAACGGTAGGGTTGCAAACAATTGCAATCTGTCTGAAGATTGGGTAGGTTATGCAACAAGATATGGTGATGGAGCTGGAGACTTTTCACCACTCTCAAACCTTACAGTAACTGAAGTTAAGGAAATAGGAAGAAGCCTTAATTTACCGAGGGAGTTAGTTGATAAGGTACCAACTGATGGACTCTCCAATCAATCTGATGAAGAGAAGCTCGGATTTACTTATGATGTATTGGATAAGTATATACGAACTGGTGAAATTAGTGATAAAAAGACAAAAGATAGGATTGATTACCTTCATGAATTGAATAAATTCAAGTTGGAATTGATGCCAAGTTTCAAATATGAATAATTTTTATTTTTTAGATTGAATATAATAATATTTGAATTTTATCCATTGTGATGTTTTTTTAGAGATGATTTCATGGCTGACAAATTTAGTAAGGAGACTCGCAGTTACATCATGTCAAGGATTAGGGGAAAGGACACCAAGCCGGAAATTCTTGTTCGCAAGTACCTCTTCGCAAGAGGGCTTAGATTCAGAAAGAATGATAAAAGGTATCCTGGACGTCCTGATGTTGTGCTTCCAAAGTATAAGACTGCAGTCTTTGTTCATGGCTGTTTCTGGCATCTTCATGAGGGATGCAAGTATGCTAAAATGCCGAAATCCAATGTTGAATACTGGGAGGAGAAACTCTATAGAAATAGAGAACGTGATGCACGTAATCAGGCAGAGCTTAAAGCGATGGGATGGACTGTCCTTACGGTCTGGGAGTGCGAATTAAAAAAGGACAAGCGTGAAGAGACACTTGAAATATTATATAATAGAATAACATCCCAAGATAGTGAAGAATAGGAAAATTATTACAATTTCATCTAATTTTTTATTTCATGTAATAATTTATAACGATTTATAATTATTTATAATGATTTAACACGATTTTTTTCTAAAATAACTGATTGTTCGTAGTTCATATTGGAAAATACGAACAATCAGAGGATTAAATAGTATGTATTTATATACCAGTTTTTTTATAATAGTAAATAATATATGATTTTTTTATTTTAAGAAAATCATGTATGATTATTATGTTCTATATCACTATAGAACTTTAAAAATGGAGTCGCTAAATGTTTATGACTGTATCTTTTAGTTTCCTAGTATTTTTAGGAATGTTAATATTCCTAAACGAGGGAGATATTATCCTCGATTATATATGAGCACTATATAATAATACTTTCTTGCACAATGTGCAATGTATCAATAAAATAATAGATGTAACTGTTATTTTTATTTTGTTTTCAATTAAGTTTTTTAAAAAACTTAATTCTTTAATTCTTTTTTTAATTTAATTATTTTAATTATTTTAATTAATTGGATTTAATTAACTATTGTGGGCTGGTAGCTCAGATGGGAGATCGTCGCCTTGGCATGGCGGAGGCCCCGGGTTCAAATCCCGGTCAGTCCACTTTTTATTTTAATTATTAAAATTTTTCTAATATTTTCAGCATAATTTTATATTTTTATATTTTTATTATTTTATTTCTAATTTTTTTAACATTTTTTTAATATAAACTAAATATTATATACTTTAATAAATATAATTTAATATAATATAGATTTTTAAACGATTTGAAATCTATTTCTAATGATAATAATTATTATAATTCAAAAAGATTAAGAGGAATTAAATGACTTATAAAGAAATTTCCAAAGAGTTTTTAGATAATGCTAATGTTACCATTGGTGATACAATAAAGGTAACAAAGGAAGATATTTCCTATGAGGGAATATTGCTTGACAGATCTGAAGATGCAAAAGATGCTTATATTGTAATTAAACTTGACAGCGGATATAATGTTGGAGTAAACATTGAATCTGCAAACATAGAACTTATTGAAAAGGGAGACAAGCCAAAAATTGGTTTTGAAGGAGATAAAATAGAAAAAGATCCTAACAAACAAAACATCTCCATCATATCCACTGGTGGTACAGTATCCTCAATTATCGATTACAAGACTGGAGCTGTACATCCTAAATTCACTGCAGAAGACTTATTAAGAGCAAATCCCGAGCTTTTAGACCTTGCAAATTATGATGTAAAGGCTTTATATAACATATTATCTGAAAATATGCAGCCAGAATATTGGGTAAAAGCAGCAGAATCCATTGCTGATGACATCAATAACGGTGCTGATGGAATAGTGATTGCTCATGGTACAGACACTATGCATTACACATCAGCGGCATTGAGCTTTATGATTAAAACACCTGTTCCTATTGTAATTACTGGTGCACAAAGAAGTTCAGACAGACCTTCAACAGATGCGTTCCTGAACATTTACAACTCATGTGGAGCTGCATTGTCCGACATTGCAGAAGTTACAGTATTGATGCACAACACATTGAATGACGGTGACTGTGCACTTCATAAGGGAACTAAAGTGCGCAAGATGCACACAAGCAGAAGGGACACTTTCAGAAGCATCGATAGTGAGCCAATAGCTATTTTAAGAGACGGTAAAGTGAAATCAGTCAATCTCCCATATACAAAACGTGGAGAAAATGAATTGGAATTGAATACAGCTATTGAAAGCAAGGTTGCTTTAATCAAATCATTCCCAGGGATCAAGTCTGACATAATTGATTATCACATTGACAAAGGATACAAAGGTTTGCTTATAGAAGGAACCGGTCTTGGACATGTTCCTGATTATATGGTTGATGCACTTCAAAGAGCTAACGATGATGGCATCCCAGTTGTAATGACTTCCCAATGCTTATATGGTACAATAAACATGAATGTTTACAGTACAGGAAGACTGTTGCAGGATGCTGGTGTAATTTCCGGTATGGACATGACTCCTGAAACCGCTTATGTGAAATTGGCATGGGCTTTAGGACAGACTGAAGATGTAAATGAAGTTAAAGACATTATTCAAACCAATGTTGCTGGAGAATTGAATGAAAGTTCTTCACTTAAATATTTCTTGAATTAGGAGGGTAGAAAATGGCTAAAAACAAATCTAAAAAAGGAAACAAAGGAAACAAAAACAATAAGTCTGAAACTCCTAAGATTGAAAGAAATTGGAAAGAGCTTGGACTTATGATGGGTTTAGAAATTCACCAACAATTGAATACAAAGCATAAGCTTTTCTGTCCATGTTCAACTGAACTTATTGATGATGAATTTGATGATGGAATCATAAGAAACTTAAGGCCAACTCAAAGTGAATTAGGTCAAATAGACAGGGCTGCTTTGCAAGAATCCTTAAGGGACATGACCTTTAAGTATGAGTCATTCAACAATCACACTTGTCTTGTTGAAACTGATGATGAACCTCCTCATGCATTGAATAGGGAAGCATTGGATATTTGTATTACTATCGCTTCACTTTTAAACATGAGAATGGTGGATGAATTCCATACAATGAGAAAACAGGTAATTGATGGAAGTAACACTGGAGGTTTCCAAAGAACCGGTCTTGCAGCAACTGACGGTTACCTAGACACTCCATATGGAAGAGTGGCTATTGAATCATTAGGGCTTGAAGAGGATGCAGCAAGAAGGATAGATTCAGATGATGAATTTACTGAATTCCGTCTTGACAGATTAGGAATTCCTCTTGCAGAAATCACTACAGATCCTTCCATGCACCATCCAGAGCAAATAAAAGAAGTTGCTTATATGATTGGTCAGGTCTTAAGAAGCACTAATGTAAAAAGAGGAATCGGTACTATCCGTCAGGATGTAAACATCTCCATTACAAGAGGTGCAAGGGTAGAAATCAAAGGTGTACAGGACCTTGATTTAATGCCTGAAATTGTAGAAAGGGAAGTTCAAAGGCAATTGGCACTTGCAGACATTAAAGATGAACTCATAAAAAGAGATGCAAGTGTTGAAGATACCATTTACGACCTTGATGAAGTATTCAAAGACACTTCATCTAAGATTTTATCCTCTGCAGCATGCATTAAAGGTATTATCTTAAGAGGATTTGATGGTCTTATCGGTAAAGAGATTCAGCCAGGCAGAAGATTTGGTACTGAATTGTCCAGCTATGCTAAAAAGATGGGTGTTTCAGGACTTTTCCACACAGATGAATTGCCTGCATACGGTATTCAAGAAGATGAAGTCAATGCTATGAAAGAGTTCCTTAAAATAGGTCCTCAAGATGCAATAATCATTGTAGCTCACGATGAGGATGTTGCAGTTAATGCATTGAATGAAGTCATCAGAAGAGCAAACATGGCATTTGACGGTGTTGTTGAAGAGACAAGAAAAGCATTGGATGATGGAAATACAGAATACATGAGACCTCTTCCAACTGCAAACAGAATGTATCTTGAAACTGACATTCCATTGTTCCAAATCACTGATGATATGGTTGAACCTATTAAAAACAACCTTCCGGAACTTCCTGATGAGAAGAAGGAAAGAATCAAGGCAGAATACAAGCTCAGTGAAGATTTAGCAAGCCAAATCGTTAGAAGATTGCTTGAAGACACTTTCGAATCATTATTAAGCAAGGTTAAAGTTGATCCAACAACTGTTGCTTCTGTACTTGTTTCAGATTTAAGGGATTTAAGAAGAGAGGGAATAGATGTTTCAATCTTTGATGAGGAAAAATTGGTTGAAGTCTTCTCACTTCTTGAAGAAGGAAAAATCTCTAAGGATGCTATAAAAGACTTGATGGTTGCAGTTAGCAAAAAACCAGATGCTGATGTAGCAGAAATTGCTGAAGAAGCTAATTTAACTCTTCTAAGTGAAGATGCAGTTAGAGATATTATCCATGAAATAGCTACTCAAAATGAATCCATGATCAAGGAACGTCAAATGGGTGCTATGGGCCCTTTAATGGGAATGAGTATGAAAAAGCTTAAAGGAAAAGCAGATGGTAGTTTAGTGAATAAAATTGTAAGAGAAGAGATTCAAAATCTATTATAGATTTTGATTCTATTTTATTTTTTTAAAATAAATTCTTGTCAATTTTTAAAAACTTCAAATTCATATTTTAGAAAATAGTCCATTTTTAAAAAATTTATTCATATTTATTAGGTGTGTAATATGGAGAATTATGACATTGTAATTATTGGTGCAGGTCCAGCAGGATTGACTGCAGGAATGTATGCTGGAAGACAAAACTCAAAAACTTTAGTCATTGATAAAGGAATGGCTGGAGGATTAGGTTTGGAAGTCCCTATGATGCAGAATTATCCTGGTTTTGACTTGATTGCTGGAATGGAACTCATTCAAAAGATGAAGGCTCAAAGTGAAAATTATTGTGAAATCTTGGAAAACACAGTAATTGAATCAATTGAAAAAACAGAAGGTGGCTTTAATCTAAAGACTAAGAATTCTCCTTTATTGATGACATCTGATGATGCAGGTGAAAATGAATTCTTCACCAAAACAATCATTTTTGCTACTGGATCAAGCCATAGGCATTTGAATGTTCCAGGTGAAGAAGAGTTTTTAGGTCGTGGAGTGGCATACTGTGCAACCTGTGATGGAATGTTTTTCATTGGAAGGGATGTTCTTATGGTAGGTGGCGGAAACAGTGCTGCTCAAGAGGCATTATACCTTAAGAACCTTGGTTGCAATGTTAAATTGGTTCACAGAAGAGATGAATTGAGATGTGAGCATCACCTCCAAAATGCTTTGAAGGAAAATGATATTGAAGTTCTTTGGAATTCAACTATCGAAGAGATTAAAGGAGATATGGCTGTTGATTCAGTAACTCTTTTAAGAAATGGCAAAGAAGAGGATTATAAAACAGATGCTGTCTTTGTAGCTATTGGTGATGATCCTTCCAATGTATTGGCTAAGGAATTAGGAGTGGATTTGGATGAGAACGGTTACATAATTACTGACAAGAATCAGGCTACCAATGTAGAAGGAGTTTATTCTGCGGGAGATATTACTGGTGGTGTAAAACAGTGGATTGTAGCTTGTGGAGAAGGTGCAGTAGCTGCTATTTCTGCTTATAATTATTTAAATCTTCAATAATTCTTTTTTTATATATTTTTTATTTTTTATTTTTTATTTTTTTAATTTAATTTTAATTTAGTTTTAATTTAGTTTTAATTTAATTTTTTAATAATCTTTTTTATTTAATATTTTTTTAAAATTATTTTTCATTCGTATTTCAACGAATAATTATTTTTATTCAAAAAAAATAAAATAAGATATTTAATTATCTAATCAAATACCTTATCTATTGCTTGTATTAATATTTTAGCTCTTTTATCAGTTTGAGATTTTTTCTCATAGCTCCAAGTCTCAAATACAAATGTAGGTGTTCCTGCCTTAATCAATGGTAAGTGGATATAAGGAGGACTTGTTTGAGTTGGAGGAGACCAATATAGCATCTTAGAGTTTTTCTCAATAGATTTAATTATTTTAATGGTCTTTTTAGCCAATTTCATTGAAGGAGTATGCTGATTCTTTGGAACATGTATAAAGTAAGTTTGCTTATAGCTTATTCCAGATGTGGAATGAATGTCAGCCACCAAATCAAAGTTTTGCTTTTTTGCATGAGGAACTATATAGTTCTTAGCAAGCTTTTGACCTCTCATTCTTAAGGTGGAATATGATCCTTTCTTATTGGTTAAAACGATTCTATAAACATAATACTTATAATTCATCACTACTTTATTTTTTATGATTTTATAAAGTGAATCATGAATTTGATGTTCCATTGAATGCAATCCAACAACATAAGCTATTTTTACTTTTGAGCTGCGGTTTCCAATAGGTCCAATGAAGTATACCTTTCCATAGCTGGTTTTTCCTATAAGTTTGCTTGTAAGCACATTTACTTTAGTGCTTTTGCTTACAGGCATGTAATTGCCTTTTCCAGCATACTTGATGGTAACGCTATAAATGTTAGACCTTAAGCTGATTTTCAATTTAGCTAAACCGTTCTTTTTTGTTATTCTTGTATAGGTTTTTTCCATTGATTGTAATTTTAATGGTTTGATTAGCTATTGCCTTGCCTGCAGTTGTTTTCAAGTAAACATTCAAGCAATTGCCTCTAAAGATTCCATATTGTGCAATGGTCATTTTTGTATAGATTGGCTTTGCAATAACTCTTAAATTCAATGTTTTTGTTGAGGACTCGTATTTGTCATCCCCTTCAAAATTCAATGTCACAGAATATGTTTTAGCTGCATTTGTAATATTGAATTTACATACTCCATTGCTATTGGTAATTGCAGAAAGGGTCTTTCCATTAATTGTAAGTGTAACTTCCTGATTTGCAATGGCATTTTTGGAACTGTCTTTCAAATAAACATTTAAATAATTGTTCTTTATGACATAATCTGCAGAGCTTATGGATGTTTTTTCCAATATCACTTCCTGAGGTTCATCTACTATCGGTTCAGTTGGATCTGTAATTTCAGGGCTTGAATTGTTATTGTCTCCTGTGGTTTCTGTCTCCTCATGAATTATCTCTGTGGAGCATCCTTCCGGATTATCTGTGAGAACCTCATCCACTCCAGAGTTGTCACTTAAAATTTGATTTGAAAAAGCATCTGTGCTTTGATCTATTTCACTTGCAGATATCATGCCTATGTTAATTATGAAAAGAAAAATCAAAATAGCGCAAAAATATCTGAACGTTTTTTTATTCATTTAATACCTCCTTGGGAGTTTAAATAATTCTAATAAGTCTGATTTTAATTAACCTAATTTTAAAAATAATCATTAATCAAAAAATAAAAAAAGATAGATGAAAATGAAATAACTAAGATATAATATCTAAAGTTAATATTCTTTTTCAGTAATGAATACATATAATACATAGGCTATTGCCAATACAACAAAGATAGGTAATAACCATGCAAACACTTTAATTAAAGCTGCTACAACTATAATAATTATTAAATAGGTTATTAATTCATCGATTTTCATAGTTCTTATTTATCTTTTAATACTATTTAAATTTATTTAAGTTGTTTAATTTATCTTAATATGGTAAGTTAATGTAATAAATTTATATATTATATTAAATATATATTAAATTAATATAATATTATACATTATATATGCATTTAATTTTTAGCTTTTAATGTAATATTATAAGGAATTTATTCGTAAAAAAAATGATTTTGAGAGATTATATGACAATTTTAGTTATTAATAACAAGGGACAATACAACCACAGAATCCAAAGAAGCTTACAGTATCTTAAGATTCCTTCTCAATTGGTTAGCAATCAACTATCCATTGAAGAGATTGAATCAAAAGAGCCTATCGGCTTGATTTTAGGTGGAGGTCCTTCCATTGATGATGTGGGAAATGCTCCAGAATTCATCAAGCACTTTGATATTCCTATTCTTGGCATTTGTTTAGGTCATCAGTTAATAGCTAAAACCTTTGGTGGTGAAGTCTCCACTTCAGACACTGAAAGTTATGCTCAAGTAAAAATTAATCTTTTAGATACTTCCAGTCTCTTTAAAGGACTTGAATCTCCACTTGACGTTTGGAGCTCTCATAAAGATGAAGTTCACACTCTTCCTGAAGAATTTGACATAATTGCAAGTTCCTCTCTTTGTGATATAGAAGCTATGAAACATAAGGAAAAAGAGATTTATGGAATTCAATTCCATCCAGAAGTTCATCACACTCCTAAAGGAGAATTCATCTTTAAGAATTTTTATGAGATTTGTCAGAATTATAAAAATGGATAAATTAAAAATAAAAAGAGTTATTATATTTATTATTAATTTTAAATTTAAAAAAGGGTTGATAAGATGTTTGATAATTTAGATGACTTTAAGAAAAAAGCAATTGACAATAAAGCTAACTTAAAATTCAAAACCATTAGCATTCCTATTGGTGATGGTGAACAAGATTTCAGAATAACTGGCATTGGTGAAAAAGCTATTAAAATTGAAAAATATGTCAAATACGAAGACATGATGGATGCTGTAATGGATGGCAAAGACGAAGGTTTAGAAGCTATCATTATGGAATTTATCGAAGATTTTGAATAAATCCAAGAATTTACATAATATTTTTCATAATTTCAATTATATTCATTGAAAGAAGCTTTATTGGAACAATAATTTTTAAATAATTTTTTAAGGTATTTTTATGTTAAACCCAAAAGAATTTATTGAAGATGCTACTCGTAAAATCAAAGAAGAAATTGGTGATGAAAAAACTATTATAGCATTATCCGGTGGAGTTGACAGTTCTGTCTGTTCAGTTCTTACCCAAGAAGCTATTGGTGACAATTTGACTGCAATATTCGTTAACCATGGATTGCTTAGAGAAGGAGAAGCAGAACAGGTTTGTGCAGTTTTCGAAGAAAGATTAAACTTCAAGTATGTTGATGCATCTGATGAATTTTTATCCGAACTTGAAGGTGTAGATGACCCTGAAGAGAAAAGGAAAATCATTGGAAGAGTATTCATTGAAGTCTTTGAAAGAGAAGCACAAGCAGTTGACGCTAAATACTTGGTTCAAGGTACCATTGCTCCTGATTGGATTGAAACTGAAGGAGAAATCAAGACTCACCACAACATGGCATTGCCAAGCGGTATGGTTTTAAAAGTAGTTGAACCTGTAAGAGACTTATATAAAGATGAAGTAAGAGAAGTCGGTACTGAATTAGGTCTTCCAGACAGCATTGTACAAAGACAACCTTTCCCAGGTCCTGGACTTGGTGTAAGAGTTGTTGGAGCTTTAACAAGAGATAATTTAGCTGTTTGCAGAGCTGCAGATGCTATTGTAAGAGAAGAAGTGGAAAAAGCTGGCTTAGATAAGGAATTATGGCAATATTTCGCTGTACTTACTGACACTAAGGTAACTGGTGTAAAAGGTGATGAAAGGGACTTCGGTTATCTTATTGTAATCAGATTAATCAGTTCTATTGACGCAATGACTGCAACTGTTCCTGAAATGCCTTGGGATGTAATCAGAACCATTTCCAGAAGAATCACTTCTGAAGTTTCTGAAGTTACCCATGTCGCTTTATCCATTAGTGACAAGCCACCTAGTACCATTGAATTCTGTTAATTATTTATTAATTGACAAAAATTTAATATAAATTCTCTAAATTAAAGTTAAATTAGTTTTTAAAACTAATTTTAACTATTTTATTTTTCATCATACTCAATTAGCAATCATCATCATTTATTTTATTTAAGGTATTATTATGAGAACATCTAAGACTACTAAGAATGCTTATTTAGCCAAATTAACTGAGAATATACAGATGAGATCAGTTGATGTTGGAAAGGATTTAGATGGAAGTACACCACCATCTGTTTTTATAGGTCGATGGAGCTATCCTAAAGTGTATGCTGGACCAATGATGGTTCCTCAACTTGGAGATACATATATAATGGACTCTCCAGAGCAGTGGATAGGTGAAAATAAAACCCAAGAAGACATTATTGGATACCGATTGAATCTTGTCCGTGGAAAACAATTGATTGACATTAAGGATTTGGAGAATCCCTTTGTTGAAAAGCTTCAGGACATTTCTCTTGCATCAAAATCCATTGACAGCGAAGCCACTTTTGGATCAAGGCCTAGCGGTTCAATGTTCAGTGAAGAAAGCACACCTCATGGTCCAAGCGCTTTAATTGAAAAATTCGACATTGATGCAGTCAAATGGGATAAGCAACTTGAAAAAAGCTTTTATGACACTGATTTAAAGGCTCGTGAAGCGGTGATGAATCTCCATAATAAGGATGTTCCATTTTCAGCAATGCAAAAGGCGTTTTCTGTTGGAGCATTCGGTCTTAAAAAGAATCGAAAATTGGTTCCAACAAGATGGTCAATTACTGCCTGTGACAGTACAATTGCAGACAATCTATTGAAGGAAGTCAGACATTATAATATAATGGATTCCTATAGGGTTTATGAATTTTCAAGCTTGAAAAATTATTATGCTATTATCTTAACACCTACCGAATGGCAATATGAATGGTTTGAAGCATTTATTAAAATACTTGGTAAAGAGGAAATGATTTTTTCGGATTATGAAACAAATACTGATAAAACTGAATATTCCTGTGTAGGTGGATGTTATTACACTGCTAAAATGGCAGTATTGGATAAATTAGCTAAACTAAAACTTCAATCTGGCGTTATTATACTTAGGGAAGCTTATTCCGGGTATGTTCCTCTTGGAGTGTTTAATGTTAGAGAGAATATTAAATATGCGATGGATGGGGAGTACAAGGAGTTTGAATCACTAAAAGACTCTCTTGTTTACTGCGGAACTAAATTAAAGATTCCAATCAGCAAATATGTAAAGCAAAGCAATTTGCTAAAGGAATTATTGCATTCAAAGCAGACAACATTGGATTCCTTCTTCAAGAAATCTCCAGATTTGCAACAATAATAACAAATTTATATTAAAATTAATCATTAAATAATGACTTTAGGTAAAAATATGAATCTTAAATTTAAAAAACCATCAAAGGAAACTCAAATGGCCATGTCTAAAGTGGCAAGTGGTGAGGATAAAAAGGATTATCATGCATTGGCTGAAGAGAAATTAGCCCATATCACTAATCAAATCCATGTTAAATTGGTGAATAGTGGCAATTCTGCAATTCTTTCTGCTATGAATTCTATTGATGGCGCTATTTTAATTCCAGATCAAGGGGCATGGAACGGATTTAAGCAAATAGCTAATTTTTTAAATAAGGACTTAATCACTGTAAAGACTAATGAGGGATTAATTGATTTAGATAATCTCAACGAGTCAATTATTTCATCATCAGAAGACAATATTATAGATTTGGATGATGAAAACAATAAATCTGCTCTATTCTTAACAAGTTTTGCAGCTTATACTGCTGAGCAGGACTTGAAGGCAATTTGTGATTTTGCCCATAAGAACAATATTCTTGTTGTGGAAGATGCATCAGGAGCTATTGGGGATTATGAGAATAGATTGGCAAATGGAAATTATTCAGACATCATTATTGGATCTACAGGCTCTCCAAAAATAGTCAATGTTGAGGATGGTGGATTCATAACAGCAAATGATGAGGGATTTTTTGATAAGTCAAAACTTCTTTTGAAAACAAATAATGCAAGCAACATAACTGCCTGTGGAATCTATAATGAATTGGATTGCGCTAAGGATAACCTTAAAAAGACTGTTGATGCATGCCTATATCTTAAGGAAGCTATTGAAGAAAAAACAAGTTTCAATGTATTCCACAAGGATAAAAGGGGAATAAATGTTATTGTAGAAACAGGAGACCCTAAGTCATTATCATATAAATTACGTCAGGAATTTGTTTTAGACAGCCATGGAATGATTACCAAATGTCCTAATTATAACAGATTAAAAGAAAAAGCAGTTGCCTTGGAAATCAAGAATTTGGATATTGAATGTTTAAGTCAGGATAATTTGGATGAAATCATCAAAACTTTAAAGTGCCTTGATAATTAATTAAAAATAGTTTTTTTTTTTAAATTGAAGTATGTTTAAGGTTAAAAAAATAGTTTTTTTTAAAATTTTTTCACTCTCTTTGTTCATTGTTCTACTATTAATCGAGTAGTTTTATCAATTAATATGTCTGTTATCGGTATGTTCTTTAACTCTTTTTCAGGAATATCATATAAGTTTGTTAATATTGATTCGTCAGCTTCTAAAACAGCATCATTTCTTACAAACATATCAGATAATTCATCGATAAAGTAATCTGGGCAATCGATTAGAACAACCGCTATATTCATTTTACCTTCCTTAAGACCAAGAATGTCAAATGCCTTTGAAATTTGCCTTTGGGCAGAAGTTCTGATTAGAATTTCAATACCTAAATCCTTAGCTAAATTTTCCCCTCTTTTGAATGCATTGATTGCATGAATGACTCCTTGCTGAAGGTGTTCCTTTCCAGCTATTGCATCTGCATTCATAAGTTGAATAATGCCAACATCACAACAGCTGTTTCTAATGTCTTCGACTTGTTCCAATGTTTTAGGAATACTTTCTATTTCTCCAGTGAAACCTAATATTTCAACATTATCCAAATTAGCTAATTCATTATTGAATTCTTTCATTTTATCGCTCTATAATGTTAGATTATAAAAATTAAAATAATTATATGATTAAAATTAAAAAATAATTTAAAAATTGTTTATTTTTTATTTTTCTTTGCTTGTTTTTTGTCTAAGGAAAAATGATTGTTTTCAAGCAATCTGTTTACACCGTCAACATAAGCCTCTACACTTGCATTGATAATGTCCGGTTCAGTTGCTCTTGCAGATATGATCTTATCTCCTGAGCTTAGTTTTACAATTACTTCAATCAATGCATCTGTACCGCCTGTAACTGCATCTACATGGTATTCCTCAAGCTTTATGTCTGCAAAGTTCTTGATTCCCTTATTCACTGCATTGATTGCTGCATCAACAGGACCGATACCAACATCAGCTTCGATCACTTCCTTATCTTCAATGTTCATCTTGATTGAAGCGGTCGGCCTAATCTTATTTCCTGAAACGATTGTTAGTTCATCAAGATTGATTTTCTTTTCCTGCTCGATGTTTAGGACATGCTCTGCAATAGCTTCCAAATCAGTGTCTGTAACGGTTTTTCCCTTGTCTCCAAGGTCCTTTACCTTAAGGAATATCTCATTTAATTGGGCTTTGTCAACTTCAATGCCTAATTCCTGTAATCTATTGTTCAAGCCCTTGGTTCCAACATGCTTCCCAACGATAAACTTACGTCTATGTCCTACAAGCTCTGGCATGATAGGTTCATAGGTTGCGCTGTTTTTTATAACTCCATCTGCATGGATTCCAGATTCATGTGCAAATGCGTTTTCACCTACAATCGGTTTGTTTGGAGCAAGATATGCATTGCTTAATCTTGAAACCAATTTAGATGTGCTGTAAAGCTGGTTTATCTTAATGTCAGTGGTGTACTTGCTTTCATCATCATCGTCACTATATTTATATAATGTGTTCAATGAGACTACAACCTCTTCAATAGCTGCATTTCCAGCTCTTTCACCAAGACCATTGATGGTTCCATGGAATCTTGTAGCTCCTCCATCAATAGCTGATAATGTATTTGCTACAGCAAGACCGAAGTCATTATGGCAATGAGCGCTTACAGGAACTCCCAAATCAGAGAATTTTCTATAGAAATTAAAGGATTTGAGTGGTGTAAGCATTCCTAAAGTGTCACATGGGCAGATTCTATCTGCTCCTGCATTGATTGTTGCCTTGAAAATTCTTCTTAAGTATTCCACATCAGTTCTTGTTGAGTCTTCAGCTGCAAGCTCTACAGCAAGGCCATGATCCTTAGCGTATTCAACCACTTTTACAGCATCTTCAAGCATTTCATCTTGTGATTTCTTAATTTTATATTTCAAATGCAAATCAGAAGTGGGAACTACAACATTTACAGCATCGACATCACATTCCAAGCAGTAATCCACATCCTTAAGCAATGTTCTTGAAAAGCTTACAATCTCTGCATTCAATCCTTGTGATGTAATCAATTTAA
Organism: Methanobrevibacter ruminantium; assembly: GCF_016294135.1. NCBI lineage: Archaea > Methanobacteriati > Methanobacteriota > Methanobacteria > Methanobacteriales > Methanobacteriaceae > Methanobrevibacter > Methanobrevibacter ruminantium. The sequence goes on along the minus strand of NZ_JAEDCO010000007.1, from coordinate 22,310 downwards.
TGGCTTCCCTTTCACCTTCAGATGTAATTGCAGATCCTGCTTCAATGGAATTAACTCCTATCTCGTCTAATTTGGTAGCTATCCTTAATTTTTTAATTGCATTTAAGGAGATTCCAGGAGTCTGTTCTCCATCCCTTAATGTGGTGTCTAATACTTCAATTTTCATTTTTCCATCTCTTCTTTAAACCATTCTACAGTTTCTCTTAACTGCTCTTCAAATTTATCATCTTCTGGCTTGAATCCAATATTTTTAAGATTGCTGATATCCGCTAATGAGTGCTTAATGTCTCCTGGACGCTCATCAAGATAATTAACTTTTAAGTCTGATTCCAAAACATCACTAACAATATCAAATAGCTGGTTTATGGTCATTGATTTTCCTAATGCAACATTCACCATTCCATTGTAGTCTGATTCACATGCTGCAATGTTTGCTTTAGCGATTTCCTTTACAAAAATAAAGTCTCTGCTTTGCTCTCCATCACCATAAATAACTGGGCTTTCACCTTTTAGGATTGCAGAGATGAATTTAGGGATTACTGCAGCATAAGGTGAGTTTTCATCTTGTCTAGGACCAAAGACATTGAAATACCTTAGAGCTACATAATTCAATCCATAGCTTTCATGGAATGATTTTAAGTATAATTCGTCGCTTGCCTTTTGAGCAGCATAAGGGGATGAAGGCATAGGAAGTTCAGTTTCCTTAAGAGGCATGTTGGGATTTTCTCCATAAACTGCAGAAGATGATGAGAAAACAATCTTTTTGATGTTGTTGTTTTTACATGCAATAAGCAATTTCAAGGTAGCGTCGATGTTTGTCTCGTTGTAATCTAAAGGTTCTGCTACACTTCCTGGCACGCTTACCTTCGCTGCAAGGTGGAATACATAATCCTTTCCTTTTAAAATCTCATCTAAATCACAGTCTAGAAGATCCTCTTCAATTAAGGTTAAATTTTCGTGATTTGGATTTTTTAGGTTTTCCATTTTTCCAGAGGATAAGTTGTCTATAATGGTCACTTTATTGTCTTCCAATAGCTCTTCAACAATGTGTGAACCTATAAATCCGCATCCTCCAGTAACTACAATTTCTTTATTTTCCATTATATCTGGTCCTTTAATTTATAATGTAAAATGATTTTTCAATGATTCAATGCCTATGATTTTCATCATTGATTTATAATTTTATTTTCTATATTAGTATAGATTTATAATTTTAATACTATTTTAATATTTTGTAATTTTATATAAGAAATAAATTCCTATTGTGGTCATATTCTGGTAATATTGTGGTTATATTTTTGTCAATTGTGGTGTTAATAAAAATAATTATAATTTTTAGGAATGCCTAAATTTTTATCCTTTCAAACTGCTTCTTTTTCAAAGATTGTTCATAAATTATCTTTATTTTCTGTTGATTGATTTAATTTTTTTTCGATTTTAAAAATAATCATAAATTTGCCCTATTTTTTCGGCTTGGCAACAAGTAATAAAAGATATATATTAAATTATAACATATATATAAGTATGATTAGTATAGGTGCTAATGGATTTCAATTATTCATGAATTATATGGTGGCTATCATAGTTGCAATAGTTTTAGCGTTAGCTTTAAAATTGCCACTTCTTCCAGAAAAGCCAATCAGGTTTTCCTGGACAAAAAGTGCACTATTTCCAACTCCTGTGTTCGCTATAGGAATTCTAGCTATTTTTTATTCATTAAATGTGTTTTGGATTTATAATGGATTGATAATTGCAATTATAGTTGGGGCATTCTCAGCTATTTTTGTCAAGTATCTATTCGATTATGTTTTCCCAAACCCTCAAGGAGGTAGCAAATAATGGATCTAATAATTGGCTTGATTTTAGCAACCATTATCTCTTGGCTTAATTTTGTAATAGTGGATACATTCCTAGGTCTTCCTGAAGCTCCAGGTGTTAAAGGGGCAGAGACTGTAGGATATTCCATCAAAAATAGAAAAGGGGATTTGGCAGGAGGATTCTTCCAAGGAAACATCCTATGTTCTCCAGATGCATCAGCAGGAACATTGATTGCTTCAATTGGAGTTTACATTCTTGGAATTCAAGGCGGTTTAATAGCTGCATTGCTTGTTTACATTGGGAATAGATTATGTGCAGATCCAGGTTATGCTGGAACAACTGGCGCTTTGACCATGACACTACTCATATTCATCTACTCATTCATTGGAATCACTCCAGAGATGTTCATTTGTGGAATGGTAATTGCAATATTCACTATTCAAGGAATTCACCATCCAACAAGTTCTAGATTAATTGGAAAAATAGCAAAATCCTTTGGTAGATATACTAAATATGAATAATTAAAAGATTTTAAATCTTAAAAAAAATGAATTAAAATAAATAAATGAAAATTAATTGAAAAATACAAGGTTAAATTATGTTTATTGAAATTATTGGAGTTATTACAATTTTAATGGCTTTAAGAGCAGTAATAACCAAAGATAGGGCAGAAAAATTACTTTACATAAATGTAATAGGATTCTGTGTTTCTGCATTGATTGCATTGTATATTAAAACTCCATTTGGTCTTGTATTAGCTGCAACTTTCTTTATCTCTTCTACAATTGGTGCAAATGCAATTGCATACAGCTTAAAGGATTTGGAAGATGAAATTACCTATGATAAGAATATGGAAGAGCATAAGGAAAATTGATGATTATTACTTTTATAGATAATAGAAATGGGATTTAAATGTTGGAATTTATTGACTTGACAACAATATCAATTGCTTTGATGATAATAGGTGCTATTGGAGTTGTCCTATTAAAGAAACCATTGGATAAGGTTATAATGGTTTCAATCTTGGAAGCAGGCTTGTTTTTAGCTATTGTCAGCTTTAAATATTTGGATGTTGCTTTTTTAACTGCTGTTCTTGATCCATTATCTATTATTGTATTTTTACTTGCCTTAATCAAAATAAATGAAGTGCGTAAATCAAAACTAAAGGATTATTCCACACTTCCTAAAATGATTCAAAGCAGTGAAAATGAAATAAGAAACTCTGAAGGTGGTAAATAATGTTTAATCTTGCTCTTTGGGTTTATGTAGGCTTGGCACTTGCCATTTTTGGAAGTCTAGCTACCGTTTGGGGTCCTGGAGTGAAAGACCCAATCATAAGAACCATCAATACTGAAGTGGCATCTGTAGGAGTTTCATTGATTTTACTTACTTATAATTCTACATTGGCTCTTTTGACTTTAATTGCAACTACAATTATTGTGACATTGATCTTGTTTAGAGCTATTTCTCGTTTAGAAGAGATAGGGGCTGATGTATAATGCTTATCAATTTATTAAACTTAATGCCTGGAGGAAACCAAAATGCCTAAAATAGCTAAATTATGGAATAAATTGGCAAATCCGAAGAATATTCCTAGATTGTTCGCTCTAATTTTAGGTTTGCTCCTAATAGCCGGATTCCTTATTCCTATCGGATTGGATCCCGATCAAATCTACACTCGTCCGGCTCCTCAAAGTCAAATGGATGCGGGATTGGCTATTGCTCCATATGATAGGGGTGGAGAGATTTTGGAAAGTCCGGGTGTTACTGAAGCCCAATATCCTGAAAATTCACAGAATCTGGGTTGGATCAATTCATATATGACTCCAATTGCTGAAATGCTAAAAGGTATTTCCCCATACTTTGGAACAAGTATCTGTGCATCTCCAGGTGGAGTGATAGATGAAATCCTTTACTATACAAGAGGTTTTGACACTATCTTGGAATCCTCTATTCTTATGATGGCATTCATAATTGCATCATGGCTTGCCATTAACTTTACCATGGTTAGAAAGGAGAAAAAAGGTAAAGGAGACATTAAGGAAGATGTAAAAAGAGCTATTGCAAGTTCTGACAAGATAGCCAGTGAAGTTGAAATGAGCAATCGTAAAGCTCGTGAAAAGCAAGCTAAAAAGGAGTTCAGGTGATTAGATGGCTGCAAGTATAATTCCACAATTTGTTCCTGCATTCTATAGCTCAATGTATTCCACAGCTTTATACGGTGGTTTGATTGTAGCTTTCATTGGCCTGATGGGAATTGCAATGGAGAAAAGAGACATTCAAGTTCTTATATTGACTGATATTGTCGGTTTGGCTATGCTTATTGTTGTAGCGGCAGTGGGAACTGATTTGTCTGAAGCATTGATTCTTCCGGGTCTAGTAGTTGAATTGGCAGAGATCATGGCAATATCCGAGATTTTAATATCTCGTGAAATGAGAAAGAAAGATGTAGATACCTCATTTGCACCAATGCCATTAAATATAGATATGGAGATTATGACTACTGCTCCTAATTTCATTGCATTGTTATTGATAGGTTATGGTGTGTTCCTATCCGGATTTACTGGTGGTGCAGTAGCTGGAGGAGGTATTGTAATTTATGTTTTAAGCAGAAAGGTAAGAGGATTGCCAATAGTTGTTCTTGATGGAGTGGGAGCAATATCCGGTATCTCTTGGTGCTTATGGATTATTGGATTCCTGTTATTCTTTATCTTGCCTCAATACTGGTTACTCAGCTTATTCCTAGCTGCTTTAGGATTGCTCTTGAAAGTGGCTTCCAAGATTGGATTGATTGGAATAATGATGAGAGAGGAATATGGAAGAAAATGATTATTCCAAATGAATTTAAAATTTAAAATATTATATTTATCAATTTATTATTCAAAAAAACAAATAAATGAACTTAAAATAAAAAAAGGAGACTTTAAATGCTTATAGAGAGTTTAGGCGGAGACTTGATGGGAACAATTCCTTTAGGAGATATTGTTCTTTATTTAAACCCTCTCCACATATTCTTGTTTGTAACTATACTTGTATTTACAGCATTGATAGCCATTAGCCGAACTGAAACTCAAGTGGAAGCAATGTTTGGTTCTCTTGATGAAAATAAGGTTGCAGTTGGCAAAAAGGAATTCAAGCATAGAAGATTCTTGGCTATTATTTGTGGAATAGCTACTGCAGGAGCTATGATTACTGGAGATTTATTTAACTTTACCTTATTCATGGCATTAATCGGTATTGTTAACATCGGTATTGTTTCTGCTGTAAAGCAAGTGGAGGTTTTGAATTCCGCTTATCAATACGGTTTGATTGCAATGATGTGCGGTTTGCCACTCTTCGGTGGAGCAGCTATGATTTTAGCAGCTACCGGTACATTAAGCCTAATTGAACTCGCTTCAATTCCTGCAAGTCCAATGATGATATTTGGAGCGCTTGTAATGTTAATAGGAGTTTGTGGTGAAAGCGGTATAGCACCATTCTTTGCAAGTAAGGCAGAAATGTTCAGAACTCCTGGATCTCCATTCATATTGATTATCCACTTAAGTTCATTGTTTATTATTGTTAGATTTGTTGAAATCTTATTAACTATATTGTAGATTACGTTTATTATTTAATAGAAGGCCGATAAAATGAATAAAATGAAAATAGCTAGTTATATTATCTTGATTGTGTCTGTATTAGCTATCCTTTACGCTTTAATATTTAATCCTGCTGATTGGATAGTATATGCAATAGCTATTGTTTGTATACCATTTTTAGTACTTTCATTTGGACTTTTAACAATGTCCAAACCAATAAAAGAGGAAGAGGAGGAAAGAAGAGAAGAACCATTTACAGGTTACTAATATGATCTCTTTGCAGATATTATGAATTTAATGGCTCAAATTTTAATCAATGTAGTAATCGCTTTCCTTGCAGGTAGTCTTTTATTAGGTTTCCATAGAAAGGTTATGGCAAGAGTCCAATTGAGGCCAGGACCTCCTATTATACAGTACTTATTGCATTCATTGAAATTTTTCTTTAAGGAAACTTCATTTCCAAAAACTGCTGCAATGCCGTTTTATGTAGGTATTACAGTTATTTTAGCAGCTGTTTGGGTTACTGCAGTTATTGTAGGTCCAGTGGCTCAAGGTTCCTTAATGATAATATTCGGTGTTTATGCTATCCATAAGATTGTAGAGCATAATGCAGGATCCTCATCAGGTTCCCCATATGGTAAATTGAGTTGTGTAAGGGCTGTTTTCTCAGCAGCTGGTGAATTGCCTCTCTTTGCTGTTATCGCTATCATATTCCTATTGACTGGAACTATGGATATCAGTGGAATCATAGCGTATCAGGCAGTGCATGGGCCTTTGGTATTGCAATTGCCTCTTGCAGCGATTATGTTCTTCACTTTAATTGTTACAAAATCTCCATATTCTCCTTTTGCAATCACAAAAGGAAAGGAAATCATATCAGGATTTGAAACTGAACACTTTGGTATGCTTAGAGGATACATAATGTTTTCAGAATCAATCGCATGGTATATTTTATTATGGTTATTCTTAACAATATTCTTTGGGCCTATTTCCGTTGTCGGATACTTGATTGGAATGATTGTAATTTGTATTATTACAGGATTCATCAATGCTACAACTCCTATGTTGAATCCAAACCATTCTGTAATGGCTCAAATATCCATTGCAGTTATCTGCACTGTAGGTTCAATTATCATGATTATTATTTAATCATTATTAAAAAATTTAAAAATTTAAAAAAATTATTATAAATTTGTTGATTAAAAAACTTAATTAATCTTTAATTAAGTAAAAAACTAATAAAGAAGGCTTAAAAATGAATGATGAAAAAGGAATGAGAGTATTAACTTCATTGGTAGCTTTAGGCATTTTTGCAGTGGCAGGACTTGCTGCTTTCTATCAAAGTATTTTAGCGCTTCCTTTAGCTATAATTGGACTTATTTTTGTTCCATTTATATTGATGCAAAATAAGGAAAAATATGCTCATTTAGCTGAAAACTTAGAGGAGATTGCATTCATCATTACATTTTTTATTATTTGTATCACATTTATTTGTTTATATAAGCCAATTTAGGTAAACTAGGTGAGATTATGGAAGAATTATATATTATGATTTATATTTTGGTTTTCATTATAGGATCCATCGCTGGTCTTTTATTGAGCTATAAAAAGCATATGGAACCTTATATAATATCTGAAATAGATGTTTTAACCTTGGTTTTATCTATTATTGGATGGTTTTTATTATTTAACCATGGATTAAATCCAAATATTAGCTCTGAAATATTGCTTACTATTGCATTCTTCTTTATAGGGCTTGCATTAGGAAGAAGGCCAGGTTATGGTCGTAAGGAAACTGCAATAGGTATTCTTATTGCAGCAATAGTCTGGATTTCAACATCAGGAGTATTATTTTAATTAGAAATATTAAAATTAAGTAGTTAAATTTAAAATCAAATCATTTATATGGTGATTTATATGAATAGTGAAGAAAAATATGAAATGATGAAATTAAGAGTTCTTCATAGTTTTAAATGGGAAAAGGACATTACTATTCCATTGTCTGAAGAATTTGGAATTTCTAAAGATGAATTTGAAGATATTCTTATGAATCGCTTTGATATGAGTGATTTGGAAAATATGCATGCTACCTTTGAAATAGCAAATAGGGAAAAGATAAAAAGGCAAATGCATCTTGATTTAAGGCTTTACTGGTTAAGTGATGTTGCTAAACTAATATCTGATGAAGATGCTGATAGAATCTGCCACCAATTAACCAAAGATATAGTAAAGCATGGCAAAAAGTATGAGGATGCTTTAGAAGAAGGTAGAGCACAAATAGTTGAATTATTGAGAGAATAATTTGAAAGATTATATTTATAAAATTATTATAAAGAACGAGATTTAAGGTAATTGAAATGCTTAAAAAACTTAAAGATATTGTGAGAAAAAGTTCAATTCATGTTTGTATTGTAAACTGTGGAGGATGTAATGGATGTGATGTAGAGCTCGTTGCACTCCTTTCACCAAGATACGATCTTGAACAGTATGGAATTTACGTTCACAATAATCCTCGTGAAGCGGATGTTCTTTTAGTGACTGGTGCAGTTACAGAACAATGGAGAGACAATTTAAGAAGGATTTATGCAAAAACTCCAGAACCTAAGATTGTAGTGGCTGTTGGAAACTGTCCACAGTCTGGAGATGTCTTTGCTCAAGAGGGAGGAAGAGTTCTTGCTCCTGTTTCAGACTTCATACCTGTGGATGCAGCTATTCCAGGTTGTCCTCCAAGGCCAAGTGAAATTTTAGAGGCAGTTTTAACTGTTGCTCCTGGTGCTCTTGCAGCTAAAGGAAGAGCTCAAGACGCTAGGGAAGATTAAATATATTTATTTGAATTATATTATTGTAAAAATTATATTTATTGTTGATTTATGAAAATTAGATAAGTAAATAGGAGTCAGATATTATGATATTACCAATTGGACCAATTCATCCAGGTTTAAAAGAACCTTTAAGACTTAAACTTAAAACTGAAGGTGAAAAGGTTATTAAAGCTGAGATCGATTATGGTTATGTTCATAGAGGTATTGAAAAGATTATGGAAGGCAAGGCCTGGCAAAAATGCATTTACTTATCTGAAAGAATCTGTGGTATCTGTTCATACGAACACACACAAACCTTTGCAGAAACTTTAGAATCAATTTCTGGAGTTCAAGCGCCTATAAGAGCCCAATACTTAAGGGTAATTACAAATGAATTGGACAGGATCCAATCCCACTTGCTTGCAAATTCAACATTCTTCAAGACTCTTGACCATGAGACATTGTTTATGCATGTTTTAGCATTAAGGGAATATGCAATGGATTCTCTTGAATTGTTAACTGGAAATAGAGTCAATTTAGGATGGAATGTTGTCGGTGGAGTCAGAATGGATGCTGATGAGCGCCATTTCAATGCAATACTCGATAACTTAAAGAAAATTGAAGATGGCTTTGATAGGCATATAGCATTATTTGAAGAGGCTCCAATCGTTGCATTAAGGGCAAAAGGCGTTGGAGTGATGACTAAAGAGGAAGCTATTAAAGGACATGCTGTAGGACCTATTGGAAGAGCTTCTGGTCTTAAGCATGACTTAAGAGAAGAGCATTATACTTATCGTGATTATTTTGACTTCAAGCCTATTTGGAGAAAAGAGGGAGATAACTATGCCCGTACATTGAATAGGCTTTATGAAGTGGAGCAATCTATTGATTTAGTAAAACAGGCAATTGAAAATATGCCTAAAGGAAATATAAGAACTCCTGTAGACATTCCATCAGGATACGGGGAATGGAGAAATGAAGCCCCTCGTGGAGAAGTAAGATATATGGCTGAAACCAATGGAGATTTGATTAAGCGCATTTCAATCAGAACTCCAAGTATCATGAATATTGACTCCTGTGCAAAATACATGCTTAAGGATGTAGCAACAGTTGCTGATGCAGTAGCTACTTATGCGTCATCAGATCCTTGCATAGCATGTACTGAAAGAGTGGCTATAACTGATGTTGATACTGGCAAATCTACTGTAAAAGACTTCTTCGAGGTGAAATGAAATGTCCTCACTTATTTGGTATATTTATGAATTTGCTCGAAAAACCTGGATTGATGGATTTTTCGATGCAAAATCCAAGGAAGACATAGCACACAAGCCAGACAGATTCCGGGATTTTCCTGAAGTGATCAAGGAAAATTGTATTGGTTGTGGAAGCTGCACTGCATCTTGCCCATCACCAAATGCAATCAAATTGGTTAGGGATTCAGACAATGAGGAATCCATTGGTTTGATTTATCCAGTAATTAATAAAGCTGCTTGTATCAGATGCGGTTTCTGTGCAGAAGTCTGCCCTTCAACTCCAAAAACATTGGAATGTGGTGAAAACCATTTCATTCGTGAAGAGTTCAATATCATCCCTTCAAAGAGAAAATACATTGTGGACGATTATTTATGTATCAGATGCCATAAGTGTATGGATGCCTGTGAAGTTGGAGCAATAGAAGAGATTGATGATAGGGTTGTTGTCAACCAATCCAAATGTATTTCATGCGGAAAATGTTTAGAGACCTGTCCTGTAAAAGGAGCAATGAGAGGAGTCTTTGTAAACAATCTTGAAGAGCAAAAGAAAATCATTAATTTGGCAGTAAGCACATTAGAGGAATACATTGAATCCAAGCAGGATGACTTGATTAATTTAGGCACTGACAAGCTATTTTTAGATGAATTGGATTTCAAACCAATATTTGACAAGTCACTAACCATTCTAAATGATGAAGAAGTGGTTCATGAAGTATTGGAAGATGCCATCAATAGATTGAAGATTAGAATTATAACTTGGGATGCAGACAACTGTAAGAAATGTCAAATGTGCATTCCAGACTGTCCAACTGGGGCCATTTCATTTGACAGTGATGAAGATACCATTGTAAGAGATAAGGAAAAATGTTTAAGATGCAGTATTTGTTATCAAACCTGTCCATTTGGTGTCATCAAATATTTCTTGGCTAAATTTAATTTAGATACTAATGATACTGATGAGGAAGTTATTCACATTTCTGTAAAGGCTTCTCAATTAGCAGAAAGGAGGGCTTAATATGGTAACTTTTGACCCTATTCCAAGACCATTAAGAGATGTTCATATAGAGTATGAGATTGATAATGAGAAATGTATCAATTGTATGGACAAGCCATGCTTGAATGTCTGTCCGATTGATGCTGTTTATCAAGATGCAAACACCAAGTTCATTAAATTGGATGAACACTGTTTTGGTTGTGTCTTATGTACCAATGCATGTCCTTATGATGCTATTCACATTAAGAAGACTTTAGCGGATCCGATTCGTGAAAATGTTCCAAACATCAACAAAAAGCTCTGTAGAGCTTGTGGTGCATGTGTAAATGCATGCAAGTCTGGAGCTATCCATTTAAGGTCTTCTGGTGGAGAGGAAGTTCATAGTGAAATAGATGAGGATAAGTGCATTCGTTGCGGATATTGCTTTAGGCACTGCCCTACTGATGCAATTAAGTATGGGGAATTGCTTCCTAAAACCGTAAAGGAAGGTAAAACTCTCTGCATTGACCAGGATGAATGTATTGGCTGTATGACTTGTACAAGGATTTGCCCTTCCAAAGGTGCAATCAATGTCGGAAAAACCAATAAGTTGCCTTTCATTGACCCAGCATATTGCGCAAGATGTGAGGAATGTATGCATTCCTGTCCTACATATGCAATCGATTATGTGGAAAGGGAAGAGGCATTTGAATCATTCAATAAGATCAAGACATTGGAAATAGCTTCTGAAATCATTGATAGGGATGTTCATAACATTTCAAAAGGAGTAACCAATATTGACAATGTTTTGGTTAAATTGCTTGAAGACATTTCCAAGGATTATCACTTTGATGATTTTGATTATGAAAACTCAATGGACATTAGGGATGTTCCTAGAGGAATGGAATTTTCAGATGTGGAAATATTCACATGCACAAACTGCAGATCAATTGTAGTGAATGTAACAGAATTCCTAAATGAGCGATTAAATGCACAGATTAAAAAGGACTTGGATGTTGTAAAGGTATTGGACCTTGTGGAATTCTTCCCACCTGCACTTGGAATTGAAGTTGTGGAAGAGAATTGTATCAGCTGTGGATTGTGCAGAGATGTCTGTCCGACTGAATCAATTAGATTGAATGGCCCTAATCCGATTGTAATAGATACAGACAATTCTTGCGTATACTGTGGATTATGTGCTGAAAGCTGTAATTTCGAAGCTATCAAGCTTAAGGAAGAGTTCTTTACAAACAGGAATCATGAGATATTCTTCATTAAAAGAGACCTTAGAGGAAGAAGAAACGGTACTGTAGAGATTAATCACCATGCTTGTCAATTATGTGAAGTGTGTGTTAAAAACTGTCCAGTTGATGCATTAAGCGTTGAAGATGGAAAAGTTGTTGTAAATCATGATGATTGTATTTCCTGTAGAAACTGTGAGGGAATCTGTCCATTGAATGCAGCAAGAGTCTCTACAATTTGGCAGTTCTTATAATGTCCTTTTAAATTATTTTATTTCAAATAAAATTTTCTTTTTTTATTTTTATTAATTCATTATTATTGAAAAATTTATCTTAGATGAAAATTAGGATTATAGATTTAAAGATTAAAAATTAAAAAATTTCAAACTTAAAATTTGGGAAGATTAAATTATGGTAAAAAAAGTTTTTATCACAGATTGTGAAGGTCCATTAACATTAAATGACAATGCATATGAATTGGCAGATGAGTTTATTGAAGATGGTGGTGAATTATTTAAGATCATCAGTCGATTTGATGATTATCTTGTTGATGATGTCAAGCTTGAAAATTATCATGCTGGTGACACACTTAAACTTATTGTTCCATTTTATAAATTAGCTGGACTTACAAATGAAAAAATGATCAAGTTTTCAAGGGAAAATATCTATCTTGTTGATGGTTCTGATGACACTCTCAGATTTGCAAATGAACTTATTGATTCTTTCATAGTTAGTACTAGTTATGGTCAATATATTGAAGCTCTATGCAATTATATTGATTTCCCATTCCAAAATACTTATCACACACAACTTGATGTAGATGGAGCTACTAATTTCAATCAATTTGATAAAAAATCAGATAATGTTTCATCTGTAACAAACAATTCTCAAACTATTGTTGGTGACAAATCACCAAAATTTATTGAAGAACTTAAGAAAGTTGAAGAATTCCGAAAAATTATACTTGAACATGGTGATGAAAATGAAGATGACTTCAATGTATTGTATGACATTTTCTTCAATGAGTTTCCAAAGCTTGAAATCAACAAGTATATTGAAAGTGTGAAAACTGTTGGTGGTAAAGGTAAGCAAATTGCAGTTGAGGATATTGTTGAAAGGTTTGGACTTGAATCAGGTTCCATTATCTATATGGGTGACAGCATAACTGATGTTGAGCCATTGCAATATGCAAGGGATAATGGTGGATTGTCTGTTAGTTTCAATGGAAATGAATATCCTTTGAATGTTGCAGAAATTGCAGTTATATCTGACCATACAATTGTAAGTTCCATATTGATTGACCTTCATTCAAGATTTGACAAGGATTATGTCTTGGACTTTATCAGAACTTACTCTGAAAAAGGTCCTGATGAAGCATTTGGAGACTTTGAAGTTGATTATTCCCTAATTGAAGAGTTTGAAAAGGTGTTCCATAATAAGAATGCACCAATCATAGAGATTATTACAGATGAAAATAGGGAGTATTTGCTTAAGTTAAGCAAAGAGATGAGGAATAGTATTCGTGGAAAGGATATTGGTGGTCTAGGATAAAAATACTATCTTAAACATTAATATTTATTGATTTAAGATTAGGATTTAAGATTTTATAGATTATTTATAAATTATATTTATTGAGATGACATTTATGGCAAATTATGATAAGGTTGAAGATACATTCTTTGAATCATTTGATGGAATGTATATCAGAGCATTGATTACAGCGGAAGATGAATTGACTGTAAAGGAAGCAGCTTACGATGCTACAGCTACACCAAGTGCTGTAATTGGAAGAGTTGAAGCAGGTGTGGAAGCTTTTGTAGATGGAGACAAGACTCCGGATGGAAGACCTGGAGCTATTGTTCAATTCTGGCTAACTGATGACTTGAAAAAATTTGAAAAGGAATTATCCTACAGAATTCGTCAAGACATTCTTGTAAAGCCATTTACAAGGGTATTCAGCATAACTGAAAATCCAGTTGGCGCTATTGGAATGATGGAAAGTGTAGGTCATTGTGGAGATGGCTATGAATGGGAAATTGAAGAGTTTGGTAGAAAAATGATCAATGTTCCTATTGCGGTTCCAGATTTCCAGATTGAATCTGAACTTGCTTATGCAGAAGGAATCATGGGCGGTAACTTCTGGTATATGTGTTCTACTAAAGAGGCTGTTTTAAAGGCAGGTAGAATCATCATTGACACTATAATGGAAGTGGAAGGAGTTTGCACTCCATTTGGAATATGCTCTGCAGCAAGTAAGCCTGAAACCAATTTCCCAGAGATTGGTCCAAGTACAAATCATCCTTATTGCCCTTCATTGAAGGAAAGACTCGGAGATGAATCAAAAGTTCCAGAAGGAGTTTATTACATTCCAGAAATAGTTATAAATGCAACCAGTCAGGAAGCTATGAATTTGGCTATTAAAAAAGCTATCGATGCAATAATTGACATTCCTGGTGTTGAAAGGATTTCAGCTGGAAACTTTGAAGGCCAATTAGGTGAACATAAGACCAATTTATTGGATATTTTGAAATAATGCTTCTTAATAATCTTTTAACGATGTGATTAAATGGAAGAAAATAATACAAATATTCCGGAATCCTCAAAAAATGTAACTGCTGAAGATTTAGGTGTTGATGAGATAGTTTATGATGCAATCAATGTGGATGTAATAGGTTTTGGTGCATTGAATGTGGATAAGCTTTATAAGGTTGGTCACATTGCAGAAATCGATGGTGAAAGTTTCATTAAAGGTGAAGAGGAATCTCCTGGTGGTTCAGCAGCAAATACAATCATAGGCCTTTCAAAGCTTGGATGTTCAACATCTTATATTGGAAAGATTGCATATGATGAGGAAGGAGACTTATTGGAATATAATCTAATGATTAATGATGTTTACTTAACAAATCTCATCTATGCAGAAAGCGGAAATTCTGGAAAGGTTTTGGGATTCGTTTCTGATGCTGGAGATAGGGCTCTTTATGTAGACCCTGGTGTAAATGATGAGATAACCATTGATGAGATAAATCCATTGAATGTCAACGCATGCAAGATACTTCATTACACTTCCTTTGTAGGGGATTCATTCAATGCTCAAAAGGAATTGTTGCCATTATTGGCAGATAAAATTGTCTTAAGCTTTGATCCAGGTATGCTATATGTTAAAAAAGGAGTCGAAGAGCTTAAGGAAATCCTTGAAAGAACTGATATTCTTCTTATTAATGAAGGCGAATTGAAGATATTGTTTGAAGATTATTATAAGGAAAAATTGAATTTGTCTGATGATGATTCATTAAGCTTCAGAGACTTGGCAGCAAATGTTAGAAATGATGGCATTGATACTGTTGTTGTAAAAAGAGGATCTATTGGAGCTTATGCAATAAATAAGAAGGATGAAGAGGTTAAAATACCTGCGTTTGAATGTGATGCAGTTGATACAACTGCTGCAGGAGATTCATTTAATGCTGGATTCCTGTATTCATATCTTAAAGGATATGATTTGGCTAAATCATGTACAATAGCTAATTGGGTTGCTTCAAAATCCGTTCAAGCCATTGGCATTACTGGATTGCCTAATTTAGAGGAATTGGAAGAGTTTATTGAGTCTTTGTAAAAAATTTTGAACAATAATACTATATTGAATAATTATAATAAATTATTTAAGTTATTTAAAAGATATATAAACATAATAATGTTTTTAAACTGTGAAATTTAAGATTAAAGATTTGCTTATTAGAGTAAATTAATAATAAACTTTATCTATGGGGATAAAAATATGGAAATTAAACTAAAAAAGCAGATTGAAACCTTAGAGAGGGAAATCACTCTTAAATCTGTAGATTTAGATGAAGATATTGAAGACTTTAATGTAGACATTCATGATTTCAATGATCAGGAAAAGCTCATTACAATTTCTCCTCGTTGTGTCAGATGCAATCTTTGCGTTGAAGAATGTCCTATTAATGTAATCAGTTCTTCAACCTGGCTTAAGAAAGCTAAAATCGGTGAAGAGTGCGTGCAATGTGAAATTTGTGCTCAAACCTGTCCGGTTTCATGTATTTATGTATGGAATGCTGAATCAGTCATTAAGGAAGATGATTCTGTAGAATATACATTAAAGGAAATCAAGGTTCCTCATAGAACTCTTAAAATGGAAGAAATTTCCATAAATCGTAAAGAATGTATTGGATGTGGGTCTTGCTTAAAATACTGTCCAACCAATGCAATATCACTTAGAACTAAAGAATTCATAGAAGTGCATGGAGAGACATGTCCAAGTGATGGGGCTATTGACTCTGAAGATGGATATATGTATTCCTATATTGACAAAGACCGTTGTTGCGGTTGCGGGTCTTGTGCTAACTTATGTATTCAAGGTGCAATTAACCTTAAAAGGGATTTAGGCCCAGTAGTGATTTACAGTCACATTGATGTCAATCAAGATATCTGTGTAGCTTGTGAATTGTGTGAGGATAACTGCCCTGTTTCAGCCATCAAGGTTGTTGACGGTGAGATTTTCCTTAATAACGATAAATGCATAAGATGTAAGGAATGCAGTTCCAGATGTCCTGTAGGTGCTTTAAATTTAGTTTTAGATGATTAAAAATCAAATAAAAAATTTAATTAAATAAATTAAAAAATTTAATTAGATAAATTAAAAGATGGAATTAAATAAAATTAATTAATAGATTATTTTTACAGATTTTTCAAAAATCTTTATGGAGAAGTGTTTAAAATGAAAGCTAGAGAGATGATGGATAAAGAATTTGTTTTTGTATCAAAAAATGATTCTATAGAAGATGTTTCTCTAAAAATGGAAGAGGACAAAAGATTTACTGCTCCTGTTTTAGATGAAAACATGAAATTGGAAGGTTGGATTACTTCATTCAACATAACAAAAGGATTACGTGAAGGAAAGAAAACTATCGCTGATGTTATGAGTCCTGTTGAGGAAATCATGACCATTAGTGAAAATGAAGCGGCAAGAAATGTTGTAATTGCAGCTTCAAAAAATAAGTTAATCAGCATTCCTATTATCAATGATGAAAATCAGGTAATTGGTGTATGCAGATCTGTAGATGTAGTGGATTCCATGTCTTCATTATATGACATTAAAGTTGTAAAAATCTATGAAGCTATGGAGAAGGAACTTAGAGGGGTTACCTGGGATGAATTAATGGAAGCTTCAGCTAAAATCTCTACAAGAACCACTGGTGTTAAAATCACTGCTGAAGAGTATGAGAAAAATATTCAAAATTCTACTTTTGGTGAAGCTATTTGGGCAACAGGTGGACTTGAAAAGTTCTTTGCAGGACTTATTTCTGTTGGAGAAATCGTAATTGCACGTAAAGTAGGCCGTGCAAGACGTTAATATTTTTAAATCTCTTTAGAGTTTTAAATTTCTCCTTTTCTTTTTTATTTATTATTTTATTTATTATTTTTTTCTATTTTTATTTGCTTTTTTTAATTTTATTTATTCTTATTTTATCTATTTCAGACCTTTTTTATAAGAAATTGAATACAAAGAATTCTATCATGATTTCATAGACAAAAATTAAGCCTATTCCTCCGAGAATTCCTGTAATGAATCTGAGAGTGTTATTGCTTTCTCTCATTTCAAATAGCTGTGTGAATCCATCGATTGCACATGGGATTAAAAGAATGATTCCTAAAAGCAGTGTTGTTAAGCTATATGGGATTGGGAAGAGATTTATAAGGATTATGGTAGCTATTCCACTAATGTAAAACCCTGTGCATCTTGCACAAACTGGAAATTGCTTCCCTTTATAAAAGAAGCTTCTTTCGGGTCTTCTATGGCAGATATAGTCAAATACGCTCATTTTCTAACCTTTTTAATTTAAGAGTTATACAATTAAAACATTAACTATTATGAAAATCACTGCAAGAACTATTAAAGTACTGCAACATCCTTCATTTCTGTTTACATTATTGTCCTCATTTTCAAAATAAGTTTCATATATTAAAAATTCTTCTGGACCAAGATCCATTCTATCATCCTATAAAATCATGACTTAATCTTTATTATATTCTTATTTATTATTTAAATTTAATTAAATTTAATTAAATTTGTTTAAATTCTATTTTGAGTTGTTTAATAATCTTTAATAGTTATCATTCATTCTATTAAATAATTTTATTAATAATAAAAACATATTTTATAACATATAAACTATTAAAATTATTTTTTAATTAATTTAAACTATGATTTAACTAATTATTAATTATTGAAGTGATTTTTATGTCCAAATATAATGAATATCAAGATAAAACCATTTTAGTAACTGGTGGAGCAGGCTGTGTTGGCAGTAACTTAACTAGAAGATTAGGTGAACTTGGTGCAGAAAAGGTAATAATACTTGACAATATGTCCTCTGCATACGAATGGAATGTGCCACAATTGGAAAACGTTGAGCTTATTCAAGGAGATATCTTGGATGATGAAGAGCTTAAGCGTGTTTTTAAAATGAAACCTGATTATGTATTCCATTTAGCTGCTCACTTTGCTAACCAAAACAGTGTAGACAATCCTGAAACTGACTTGATGGTTAATGGTATCGGTATCTTGAAAGTTCTTCAATATGCACAGCTTACTGGTGTGGAAAGATTTGTATATTCCTCTTCTGGCTGTGGAGTATATGGTTTAGACTCTAAAATGCCATTTGAAGAGCATGACATTTCCATTTCCTTGCACACACCTTACCAAGTAACCAAGCTTCTTGGTGAATTATATACCAATTATTTCCATAACTTATATGACATGCCTATTGTAAATGCAAGGTTCTTCAATGTATTCGGCCCTGGTGAAGTTCCAGGAAAATACAGAAATGTTATTCCTAACTTCTTCTATTGGTCCATGACCAAACAGGCATTGCCAATTACAGGTGATGGATCTGAAACAAGAGACTGGACATTTGTTGGAGATATTGTAAACGGGCTTTTATCTATGGGAATCGAAGAGGAAGCCATTGGTGAAGCTATTAACCTTGGTTCCGGTAAGGACCACAGAGTGATTGACATGGCAAATAAGGTTAATGAATTAACTGGAAACCCTGAAGGAATCGCTTATGTGGCAAGACGTAATTGGGATGCTAAAACCAAATTGTTGTCTTCCATTGATAAGGCAAAAGACATTCTCGGTTACAAACCAACTGTTTCATTTGATGACGGTTTAGAAAGAGTTTACGGTTGGTTTACAGACAACTGGGAAAACATTGAAAGAGATGCTGAATTTTAATTCAGTTTCCAGTCCTTTTCAAAAAACTTTTTTCATTATTTACCACTAATTTTTTTAATTATTTTTTTAAATATCTTTCATACATTAGCAATATATTTTGGTGTAAAAATGAAGTATGGGTTAATGAAATATAGTTATACTACTAATTTAGGTAATGAAATTCAAAGCATTGCTGCAAGAAGATTTCTACCTCAAATTGATTATTATATTGAACATGAAAAATTAAATCTTTTTCAAAACCAAGAAAAGGTTAAAATGATTATGAATGGATGGTATTTGGATTGTTTAAAATCATGGCCTCCTTCAGATTCAATTGATCCTTTACTGATTTCAATGCATTTCACCACATCTGCTAATGATACAAAAACTGTAATTTCATCACCCGAAAGTAGGGATTTCCTTTCTACTTATGGTCCTGTTGGCTGTAGGGATTATGCTACTTTAGAACTTCTAAAGGAAATAGATATTGATGCATATTATTCTGGTTGTCTAACTTTAACATTAGAGAGTAAAAAAACAAAAACGGAAAAAGATTATATTGTTGTAAATTCTTATAACTCTGAAGAAATCATAGATTTCTTAAAATCAAAAACCGATTTGCCTATTTATGATATTAATCAAGAATTTATTTACTCTTTTGATAAGAAATATTTAGAGAGAATGCCAACTTCTTACGTATTAACCTCTTTTTTAAACTATAATGAAAAACTCTTCGTAGCAGAAAATATATTAAATCTATATAAGAATGCATGTTGCGTTTTAACAGATAGGGTTCATGCTGCATTTCCATGCTTGGCTTTAGAGACTCCAGTTTTATTTTTCAATTCAGCAAAATTTGCTCCTGAAAGGTTTAAAGGAATCAGTGATTTGGTTTTAGAGTCAACTATTGAAGGATATAAGAATAACTATGACATTTTTGATGTTGAAAATCCTCCTAAAAACTCTAAAAAATATCTTAAAATTAGAAAGGATTTAATTAATCGGACAAAAAGTTTTACAGGACATATTTCAGATTCATATGAAATTTGGCATGATAGTGAAGAGATAAGGAATTATCAAACATACTTGTTAACAAACACTGCTCGTGAATCTAGGGAATATATGCATAATGTAATACATATGTCCAGAGATTTTGAATCTAAAATTAATATTAAAAATGACATTATAGAAAATTATAAAAAAATAATCAATGAAAACGAAAAGACTATTAAAAAACAAAAAAATCTTATTAATGAAATGCAAAATTCTAATTCTTGGAAATTAACAAAGCCTATTAGGAATTTTCGTAGTATATTCACTAAAAAAAGAAGGTAAGGCACTGTTAGGAAAGAGAAATTAAGTGCTAAATTTGATGAAAAAGATAGCATTTCACAAAATTTGTTGAAGTAAAATTTAGAATTTAAAAACCAAATAAACTGGATAAATTAGTGGAACCACTCATGTTCATTGCACTTGAATTGTACATTTGAGTTATGTTTGTGGTATTGAATGGATTTAAGATAATGTTCGGATCCATTTGACCAGTGAAAATCAAGAAACCGATTAGTGCAAATTCAGCTATTAAAACAACTAATTGGACTAACCCATGCTTTCTAGCATTTGAATCTTTTCTTGTTATCAGATAAATGGCAAAAATAAAACCGAGCACACTACCTAATATTGCAAATAGGTAACCTATGATAATCATCAATCTGTAACTTTCTTTTCCGGATGAGAGGTTTTCAGGCATAGGATTTAGTTTGACTTCTTGTTTTTTTCCTCCACGTGTAGGAATAAAGAAGACATTGGAATCATCTTCCTCTGCATTGTATTCATCATAGATAGTCCCACAGTAAATGCAGAAATCGGTAGTTCCATCGTTTATTTTTCCACATCTAGGACATTTTATAGGATTCATTTATATCACTATTTTTAATATATTCCAAATTTTTATTATTTTTTTAATATTATTTAAATTTTCAATATTAACCTTTGTACTATATTATTTAATATTTAATATAATTTATAATTTTTTATTCTATTTTCTAGTTATATTTTTTTAGAAATAAGTAAACTATCTAATCCTCATATTTTAATCCACATTCGCTACATACATGCTCTTGAATGCTAATGATTCCTCCGCATGACTCGCACTTCCAGTTAATGCTGTCTTCCAACATTATCTTATTGATTCCAGTGTAGGTGATTCTTTTTGCATTGTCTAATGTGGAAAAATTGTATCTTTTCTTGTAATTCTTATCTTGCTTTTTAATGAGCTTGCAAGGAAATTCACTGCATCTACCGCAATACTTGACTCTTTTTGTTTCAAGACATTTTTTTATTTTGCATTTTAATGCATTCTTGGTCTTGTTAGGACTATCAATAAGACATCCTGGACATGGGTTGCTTTCCGATAAATGTTCTATACATAGCTTGCAGTTCATTCCACAAGGTGCAAACATGATTGTATCAATCTTTTCAGGCATTTTCATTTTCAACACTAGAATTATCTTTTTAATTTATTTTTTAAATTCTTTTTTATTTAATTATTTTTAATTTAATTATTTTTAATTTAATTATTTTTATTTCTCCTTTTTTATTAATTCTTTTTATAATCTTATTTTCCATTAAAGATAAATTTTATATATTTCCAATAATATAATAGTATTAATTATTTTAGAATAAATTTTTCATTTATTTGAATAAAGGGGGATTAATATGAAGTTAAAAGGTAGAAATTTATTAATCATACTAATTATTTTTATTTTAGGATTTTCCATTATATCTGCAGGATCAGCTTATACTGGAACTGGATTCACTCATGATATTCCTTTTTCCAAATATTCTGATATGTCAAATGATGATATCCTAAACAAGTTTGATGATACAGATTGCCAACCGGAATTCACTGGATTATGCACTTATGTAACTGATGGAGATACCATTGAAGTTGATGGACTTGGAAAGGTGCGTTTTGTAGGGGTGAATACTCCAGAAAGAGGAGTGGAAGGTTATATCTGCTCTAAACGTTTTGTTCAGAAACTATGCTTGAATAAGGAAGTAAGCTTAGACATTGATGATTCAAAGTATACTGATAAGTACGGAAGATATTTGGCTGTTGTCATTGTAGATGGTAAGAACTTGAATGAAATGCTTTTAAGGGAAGGGCTTGCTGAAATCATGTATATGCCTCCAAGTGAGTTCTATCCATATGATTGGGCACCTAATTCAGATGGATATTCTCATTATGTAAGTTCATATAGCTCTTCAAACAGTGGAGACTCTTCATCAAGTTCCTCCGGATCTTATATAGCCAGTGCAAACAGTCATAAGTTCCATTACCCTACTTGCAGATGGGGTAAGAAGATTTCTGAAAAGAATAAGGTCACTTTCAAGAGCAGATCTGATGCAATTA